>DVGE01000044.1 GCA_018712885.1 Candidatus Pullichristensenella stercoripullorum
TGCGCTGACATATTTGACAATATCCGCATTTTTTTCAATTATAGCACTTCTGCGCTTCCATTGTTCTACCCACATCGCATTGTATCGAGGGTATGGACATGCGCATACCAAACGTAGTGCCGGCATCTCCCTGCGGAATTGCAAGACGATCTCTGCCGCCCATATGTCAACGCCTCTCGCCATGCCGGTAATGAAAACCGTAAATCCATCTTCAATTGCACGTGCAACTTCCCATCGCAGTTGTTCGCATATCTCGCTTTCCGACATCAACAACTTTTCCGGTCTATGCCCAGTAAATGCACATCGGTGAGTTTTTTTCTCATCTGCCATACTTACCCTCTTAAACATATGATGTATTTATTATACAACATATGTTCTATTTTGTATACACCACATGTTCTCTATTAAAATATGCAAATGTTGGATAAAATAGAAGGAGCGAAGGTGGGTGAAGGGATATGGACGCAAAAGAAAGGATATCGCAACTCCTGCGCGAACGCGGGTGGTCGATCTATGAACTCGCCAAGCGCAGCGGCCTGTCCTCGACCACCATCGCCAACATGTACAAACGCAATACGCAGCCGACCATCCCTTCGCTGGAAGCCATGTGCAGGGCGTTTGGCATCACAATGAGCCAGTTTTTTCTGGAGGGCGGCGAGACGGACGCCCTGCCCGAGGAGCAGCAGGAGCTTTTGCGCCGCTGGGCGACGCTTTCCACGGAGCAAAAGGAACTTGTGCTGGCACTGATGCGGAACATGCGTTGAACGGACGTCGGAACGCACCGATGTCCGTTTTTTTGCTGTGCTTGCGCCGCGCGTTGTGTCATGCTATAATGTTGGCAGAAAACGGCAGGGAGGGTTTGGCAATGAAACTCGCGGAGGCATTGCAGGAGCGCGCGGATGTCAAACGTTTGATCGCGCGGCTGAACACGCGGCTGGCGGCGAACGCCGTGGCGCAGGAGGGCGAAGCGCCCGCCGAGGACCCCTCGGAACTGCTGAAGCAGCTGGACGGCTGCCTTGCGCGCATGGAAACGCTGATGGCGAAGATCAACCTCGTCAACAGCGCCACCGTGGTCGGCGGCCGCACGCTCACGGAGATGATCGCCCGGCGCGACTGCCTGCGCGAGCGCATTTCCGCCTATCAGAAGCTCATCGACGCCGCCAGCCAGAGCGTGCAGCGCATGGGGCGCGCGGAGATACGCATCGTGCGGACGGTGGACGTGCGCGCGCTGCAAAAGCAGGTGGACGCGCTCTGCGCCGAGCAGCGGAGGCTGGACAACGAGATACAGCAGGCCAATTGGGCGACAGTGATCGACCTGTAAGCGCGGTCGGGACGGTAGTTTGCCGGGGCGAATGCGATCTCTGCGGCTGAGAATGAGCCGTTATAGAGCGCCGTGGGCAGGCGTGGGGGCAATCTCCCCCAGCATCGTCAATCATGCCCGGACAGCGCACGAGCGCACACAGACTGCGCATCGTCATCACCAAGCATTGACCGGCGGACGAGGGCGGGAACGGGGCCGCCCACGCTTTGGAACGGCGGGCGTTGTTTGCCGCAACGCCCGCCGTTTTTCTGCCATCGCCGCTTTTCGCGCGCGGGCGCGAGAGCGCCTTGCTCTGTTTGCGCTAGAATGGATGGGGGTGTCGCCGGTGCTGAAAAAATACGCCATGCCGCTGGGCATCTGGCTATTGTTCGCCGCCATAGCCGTGGGGCTGTGGTTGGGGCTTAAAAATATCTTCTATCTCTTTAATTTCCTCTACATCGGCACGGGGCTGGCCGCAGGCCTGGCGCTGTTTGCGCAGGGAAAGAAGTGGGCGCGCAACGCCGTGCAGTGGGTGGTGGGGCTGTATCTGCTCGTATTCCTCGGCGCATTCGGGCGGGAGAACATGCAGATCGAGGGCTTCTGGTACTACCTGTTCCTCGGCGTGTTCGAGGCGGCCACCATCCACTACGCGGTGGCGAAGATCTTCGGGCCGCTCATCTTCGGGCGCGGCTTTTGCGGCTACGCCTGCTGGACGGCGATGGTGCTCGATCTGCTGCCCTTCAAGACGCAGGCGGGGCCGCGGCGGCGTTGGAGGGATGTGCGCTATATTGCCTTTGCCGCTTCGCTGCTGTTTGTTTCGGCGCTGTTCTTGTTTGGCGTGCATGGCAAGGCGGAAATCATGTGGTACGCCTTTGGGGGCGGCAACGCCCTCTACTACGCCGTGGGCGTAGCGCTGGCCTTTGTCTGTCGGGACAACCGCGCCTTTTGCAAGTACGTCTGCCCGGTGACGGTGTTTTTGCGTCCAGCGAGCCGTTTTGCGCTTTTGCGCGTGCGCGTGGACGAGGCCGCGTGCATCTCCTGCGGCAAGTGCCGCCGCCTTTGCCCCATGGGGCTTGACATTAACGACGCGAAGAAGCGGCGGGAGAACGCCGCGGACTGTATTCTCTGCCTGCGCTGCGTGGAGGAATGCCCGCAAAAGGCACTGAAGTTCTGAAACGGTGCTCTCCGCGCGCATATTTAACCCACTTTGCTTGACATTCCCGCGGCAAATGGTCTATAATCTCACCATAGCGAAGATGGGAAGCAGTAGGCTTTTTTCGCGCCCTCAGAGAGCCGCCGGAAGGTGCGAGGCGGCGGCGCACGGAGCCGAACTCGTCCCGGAGCGTCGCGGCGAGAGCCGCGCGGACGCCCCCGTTAGCGGGCAGAAAGCGGGCCGTATGGCCAAAAAAGAGTGGTACCGCGAAAGGCAGCGCCTTCCGTCTCTTTGTGGACGGAGGGCTTCTATTTAGGAAAAGAGGAGCGCCGAAGATGAAGAACATACCCGCCTATTCCCCGGACGCCGTGGAAAAGAAGTGGCAGAAGCACTGGGAGGACACCCACGCCTTCGCCGCGGAAAAATCGCATGAAAAGCCCAAGTTCTATCCCCTGATCGAGTTCCCCTACCCCTCGGGCGCGGGCCTGCACGTGGGCCATCCGCGCTCCAATACGGCCATGGACATCATCGCCCGCAAGCGCCGCATGGAGGGTTACAACGTGCTTTTCCCCATCGGCTACGACGCCTTTGGCCTGCCGACGGAGAACTACGCCATCAAGAACAGGATCCACCCCGCCATCGTCACGGAAAAGAACATCGCCCGCTTCCGCGCGCAACTGAAGCGCATCGGCTTTTCCTTCGACTACGACCGGGAAATTTCCACCACCGACCCCAAGTACTACAAGTGGACGCAATGGATCTTTCTGAAGCTCTTTGAGCACGGCCTGGCCTACAAGATGGAGATGCCCATCAACTGGTGCACCTCCTGCAAGGTGGGCCTTGCCAACGAGGAAGTCGTGGGCGGGCGCTGCGAGCGCTGCGGCGGCGAAGTGGTGCGCAAGGTGAAATCCCAGTGGATGCTGCGCATCACCGACTACGCGCAGAAATTGCTCGACGGCCTCGACGACGTGGACTTCATCGAAAAGGTCAAGGTGCAGCAGCGCAACTGGATCGGCCGCTCCGAGGGCGCGGAAGTGGATTTCACCCTCACCACCGGCGACAAATTGCGCATTTTCACCACGCGGCCGGACACGCTCTTTGGCGCGACCTACATGGTCATGTCGCCCGAGCATCCGCTCATCGAAAAGCACAAGGCGCAGATCGAAAACTACGAGGAGATCGCCGCCTACCGCGAGGCCGCCGCGCGCAAGAGCGACTTTGAGCGCACGGAACTCAACAAGGACAAGACCGGCGTGGAGATCAAGGGCATCCGCGCCGTCAACCCCGTCAACGGGCAGGAGATCCCCGTGTGGGTGTCCGACTACGTGCTGATGGGCTACGGCACGGGCGCGATCATGGCCGTGCCCGCCCACGACGAGCGCGACTGGGAGTTCGCCAAGAAGTTCGGCCTGCCCATCGTCGAGGTCGTGGCCGGCGGCGACGTGCAAAACGCCGCCTACACCGACATACAGGACGGCGTGATGGTCAATTCCGGCATTTTGAACGGCCTGAAGGTGAAGGACGCCATCAAGACCATCATCGACTATTTGCAGGAAAAGGGCCTGGGCGAGCGCAAGGTCAACTACAAGTTGCGCGACTGGGTGTTCTCTCGCCAGCGCTACTGGGGCGAGCCGATCCCGCTGGTCTACTGCGAGCACTGCGGCTGGGTGCCCCTGCCCTACGACCAGCTGCCCCTGACGCTGCCAGAGGTGGAGAGTTATATGCCCACCGACAACGGCGAAAGCCCGCTGGCGGCGATGACCGACTGGGTGAACACCACCTGCCCCAAGTGCGGCGGCCCCGCCAAGCGCGAGACCGACACCATGCCGCAGTGGGCCGGTTCGAGCTGGTACTTCCTGCGCTACATCGACCCCCACAACGATGATGAGCTGGCCTCGATGGAGGAGATGAAGTACTGGCTGCCGGTGGACTGGTACAACGGCGGCATGGAGCA
>DVGE01000005.1 GCA_018712885.1 Candidatus Pullichristensenella stercoripullorum
TAGAGGCCGTTTGCCGCCGCGAGTTGTTCGTGCGTGCCCTGCTCGACGGCGCGCCCCTCTTGCAGCACGATGATTTTGTCCGCGCCCACCACGGTGGAGAGCCTGTGGGCGATCATGACGACCGTGCGCCCTTTCGTCAGCACGGCGAAGGCCTTCTGGATCAGCGCCTCGTTCTCGGGGTCGGCGAAGGCTGTCGCCTCGTCCAGCACCACGATGGGCGCGTCCTTCAGAATCGCCCGTGCCAGCGCGATGCGCTGCTGTTCGCCGCCGGAAAGATAGGTGCCCTCCGTGCCGAGTTGCGTATCGACGCCCCGTGGCAGCTTATCCAGTATATCCTGGCACTGGGCGGCTTTCAGCGCCGCCAACACCTGCTCGCGCGTGGCGCCCGGGCGCGCGGCGCGGACGTTCTCCAGAATGGACGCTTTGAACAGGCGGCTGTTCTGGAACACGAATGCCACCTGTTCCATCAGCACATGGGGGTCGATCTGTTTGACGTTCACGCCGCCGACCTCCACCGTGCCGGAAGAAGCGTCCCAGAAGCGGGGGATGAGGCTGGCGGCCGTGGTTTTGCCACCGCCGGAGGGGCCTACCAGCGCCACCGTCTGTCCCGGCTCGGCGGTGAAGGAGACATGGGAGAGGGCGGGCACGTCCGCGCCGTCATAGACGAAGCTCACGTCCTTGAACGCCACCTTGTTGCCATGAGGCCGCTGAGGATGGGCGGGCGCCTTCAGCGCCGGGGCGTCCATCACCTGATCGATGCGGCCCAGCGCGGTGTGCGCAAGCATCATGCCAGACGTTGCGAACATGATGCGCGCCAGCGCCGTGGAGATGATGGCGGAGAACACCGCGTAAAAGGCGAAGTTGGTCACGAACCCGGCAAAGCCGCCGCCGGCCAGCGCCCCGGGCGCGAGGAACAGGGCTGCGGGAACCAGAAAGATAAACGCGCCCTCGGTAAACGTCAGGTTGACGGACTGCGGCACGCGGCAGACGTCCGATTGCCAGTATTCCGCCTTGGCGCTGTATTCCTCGATGGCTTCTTTGAACGCCTTGAAGGAATACACCGTCTGCTGGAAGATCTTCACCACGGGAATGCCGCGCACGTACTCGGTGCCCGCCTTGCTGATGCGGTCCAGCGCCGCCTGATACTCGGCCATGATCTTCGCGTTCTTGCCGCCCATCATGGAGAACATGGCGATCACCGAGATCACCGCCGCCAGCACGCAGGCCGCGCCCATCCGCCAGTCAAACACGAACATCAGCACCAGCATGGCGATGAAAAGCACGATGGTGCCCACGATGTCCGCCAGGTTGTGCGCCAGCAGCGTCTCGGTGTCCGCCGCCGCCGCGTCCAGCCGCCCGCGGATGAGACCGGAGGCGTTCGAGTCAAAATAGCCCAGCGGCGCTTTCATTACATGCGCCACACCCCGCTTTCGGATGTTGGCCGCCGTGCGGAACGCCGCCAGATGCGTGCACATCAGCCCCGCGAAGTAGACGGCGATGCCACCCATCGCAAAGGCAAAGGCCACCCAGCCATAGCGGCCGACGCTCTGCGCCGCCGTCCAATCCGGCGCCACGGCGATGAGGTCGCGCGCCGCCAGCCAGATACAGATGTACGGCGCGAGGCTCATCAGCATGGACACCGCCGACAGGCCCAGCCCCAGAAAGGTCAGGCGCTTTCGGCTCCCCGCGTAATCCAGCAAAACAGCTACGTCGCTTTTTTTCCGCTTTTTCATGCAAATAACCTCCTTGACAGTTAGATAAAACTAACTTATGCGCAAAAAAGACAGGACTACTGTCCCATCAATTTCAACCAACCGGCCGTATAGAACGCGCGAAACTGCGCCACATACAGGCGCGCCTGTTCGCAGGGCATATCGTGCACCACAATCTCGAAGAGTCCGTTGAACATGCCGCTGGCAATGATGTGGCAGAGAGAGGGACTCAGGTCGGGGATGTCCTTCCCCAGGCGGCGAAGCACCTCCATGTATTTGAGGGTATACTCCACTTCGATCTCCACCATATTGTGGGCAAAATGCTCGTAGGAAGTCCCCTCCGCCCGGCAGAGCAGCAGCTTTACCGGCTCGCGGTGCTGGCAGATGTAGTCCACCATCCAATCCACATAATCACCGGAGGCTTCGCCCATGTGTTTCGGCTGTTCTTCCTCGGCCAGATCGGCAAAGCTGGTCTGGGCTTCCATGAACCTGCCCATGAGCGCGGCGGCATGGGGTTCCACCAGGGAGGCAAACAGCGCCTCCTTGCTGGAAAAATAGCCGTAAAACGCCCCTGTGGTCACGCCTGCGTTCTTGACAATCTGCCGCAAAGAAGCGCCGAGGAACCCTTTCTCAGAAAACTCCTCCAGTGCGGCCTGCTGGATCCGCTCCATCGTCGCCGGTGATCTCTCTTCCATGGCGTCCTCCAAATAACACTGTTATGTAGCAGTGTTATTATAAGTCTGGGACGCCCGGTTGTCAAGAGGAAATGCCGGAAAATTTTTGGTTTAGAACCTGACGCCCCGCGCCCAAAAAACAGGGCGCATGCCGGAACAAAATCCATAGCGTCATTTCATCT
>DVGE01000045.1 GCA_018712885.1 Candidatus Pullichristensenella stercoripullorum
GCGGACGGGGCGTTCGTGGCCTGGAAGGTGGATTGCACGGTGTCCTTTGCAAACTACGACGCGGTGGAGAAGAAGCTCTCCTTCAGCCTCGCCTTCGCCGGGGACGTCTCCCGCGGCTCGGCGACGTTTGCCGCCGGCGCGCCCACCTTCACCGCAGACTGATGTTCCGTCCCAATTACGCGCAGGACGCGCCGCCCGAGGCCATCCGCGTCGGCGGCGCGTCCTATCCGGTAAACGTGGATTTCCGCACCTGGATCGACGTGCTCGACCTGGCGCAGGAATTGTACCCCACCGTCGGCACGCTTCTGGAGGCGCGGCACAACGCGCGCGTGCTGGAAAATATGCAGCGCCTCGCCTTTGACCGTGTGCTCGAAGCGCCGCCCGCCGCCGTTTTGCGGGCGATGACGGCGTTCGCCCGCGGCTATCCCACCATGGTCGGCGAAGAAGCGGGCGGGGACGGGGAGGGCGAGGAGCTGCTCAGCTTTGACTATGACATCAACGACCTGGTGCTGGCCATCGAGGAGCAGTTCGGCCTCGACCTTTCCTACCGGCGCAGGGAGCCGTATCACTGGTGGGAATTCCTTCTGCGCGTGCGCGCCCTCTGCGGCGACCACGCCATTTTGCGCGCCGTGCGCCTGCGCGCCAGCCGCGATACCAGCCGCGAGGCGCGTCTGGCCCGCCGCCGCGCGCGCCTGCCCCACAAGCCCACGGCGGAGGAAAGGCGGCAGCTGGAAGCCCTGCGCGCCGCCGCCGGCGACGGGGAGAAAGGAGAAAAACATGCACATTGATACGCAGACCACGCCCGTATGCGTGGAGATCGAAGGCCGGGAATACCCGCTCGCGCCCCGCACGGCGCGGCTGGCGGAAAAGCTGCGGCGCGCCGAGGAAGCGGGCCTGCGCGCGGGCCGGCCGCATCACCGGGTGGAGATGGAGCAGCTTTCCCTGCTGCTGGGGCGTCAGGCGGCGCGGGAGCTGTTCCCCAAAGGCGGCGGGGAAGACCTCGACCGCCTCGACGCCATCTATTACGGCGTGCTTTCAGCGCTGGAAGCGCCGGGACGCCTGAAGCGCGCGGAGCGCACGCGGGCGCTGGCCGCGGAGCTGCAGGAGCTGGCCGGGGCGATCCGCCCGCTGATGGAGCTGGCCGCGCTGCTGCGCGGTCCGGGCACGCCCGAGGAAAAGACGGAGGGATAGGAGGGAAACGGCATGGCGGACGGCATCACCATTCGCATCACCGGCGACGACAGCGATTTTATGCGCACGCTCGCCTCTCTGGAGGAACAGACGCGCGCCACGCTCGAAAGCCTCACGGCGGCGGCGTCGCTCGCGGGCACGGCGCTGGGTACGGCGCTGGGCGCGGCGGGCGGCTTCGACCTGTCCGGCGGCGGGGAGGAACTGGCGCGGCAGGCCGCGCGCCTGGCGGAAACGGTGGCGCGCGCCTGGAGCGGCGCGTCGGCGCTGGAAGCGCCCTCCATCGCGCTCTCGGGCGCCCTGCCCAATGTCGGCGCGCTGCTGGAAGGCGCGCTTGCCTCCATGCAGGCGGACTTTTCCGCCGCGGCGGAGACGCTGCGCGCCGCGCTCAACGACGGCTACCTGCGCCCCGGCTTTGAGGGCGTGGACTGGGAGGGCCTTGCCGCGCGGCTTTCGGAAAGGCTCTCGCTGACGGGCGCAGCGAGCGCACAGGCATTGGCGGCGAGCGCGCCGGCGCTTTCGCAGGCCGGGGAAGCGGCCATGGCCGGCGTGCCCGCGGCTCTGGATGTTTCCGCAGCTGCGGCGACGGCGGGCCGCAGCTCGGCCAGCGGCTGGACGGCGGGCTTCAACAGCCGGGTGGATTCCATGCGCGCCGCCGCCCGCGCCGCCGCGCGCAGCGTCACTTCCGCGTTCAACGGCGCGCTGGGCATCGCCTCGCCCTCGAAGGTCTTTCAGCGCTCGGGCCACTTCACCGGCGAGGGCTTCATACTAGGTTATGAGGAGAGCATCCGCGAGGCGCAGCGCGCGGTGCGCGGCCTCACCGACGGCCTCGTCAGCGCGGCGGCCCTTCCGGCGCAAAGCGCGATGAGCGCCGCGCAGAGCGCGCAGGCGGGCGGCATGGCGGAGGACGAGCTTTCGCGGCTCAACGTCGGCCTGTACATCAGCGACCGCAAGATCGCCGAAGCCACGGCGGACGCGGGCGCGCGCGTCTCCAACGCCCGCTCGAAGCGCCTGGCGGCGGGATGGGGGCATGTATGAAAAAACTGACTTCCGCATGGTTTGAGTTCGCGGGCGCGCGCAACACCGACAAGGGCGTGCGCCTGCTCTCCCTGCCGGTGCGCTATCACCCCAAGGAGCGCGGGAAGCTCGTGGAAGTGCCGGGGCGGGACGGCTATCTCTGGGCGGGCGAGGACGCCTACGGCGACGTGACCGTGCGCGTGCAGTGCCAGACTACGGACGAAGCGGACATGGCCGTCGTGGACGCATGGCTGCGCGGCGCGGGCGAGCTGCGCTTTTCCGACGACCCGGAGCGCTTCTACCGCGCGCGGGTGGTCAAGGCGTTCTCCCGCTCGGCGGCCATGAACCGCTTTGTCAACCAGGCGTTCACGGTGACGTTCGACTGCCAGCCGTTCCTCTATCACCGGGAGGCGGAGGACGTGGCGCTGACCGCTTCGCCCGCGACCGTTTCCAACCCCGGCACGCACAAGAGCGCCCCGCGCCTGACCATCGAGGGCACGGGGGACGCGGTGCTGACCATCGGCACGCAGATACTGGAGGTGACAGACCTCGCGGGCGGCGTCATCGTCGACAGCGAATCGTGCGAATGTTTCGACCTGACCGAAACGGCCCTGCGCAACGACCGCGTGACGCTGATGGATGACTGTTTCCCCGTTTTGCAGCCGGGGGCGAACATCATCTCGTGGACAGGAGACGGGGTGACGAAAGTGACGGTCGCGCCGCGGTGGAGGGACCTTTGACATTGACGTGACAAGTATATATGTGCTAGAATAATGCCGGAGCATAGCTCCCGGCAGGAAGGAAACAGATGGCGCTTGGCTTCTCGCCCTCTTACCAAAGGGGGTGATCGTTATGACGGACTACGAAATGTTGTCCCTTGTTGTAGCGATTATCATGCTTGTACTGGCCGCAATGAGCTTTTACAAGAACGATAAGTAAAGCACGAGCCGCCATCCAGCGCAAAGGATAGCGGCTCAAACCGTATCACGGAGGGAGAAGCCGTCCGAAAGCGTCATCCCTTCCCGGTGATTTTGCCGGTTTTTCAAACCGTCAAAATCAGTTGGCGAAGCCAACCAGTTTTTCCGTTCGGAAAAACTGCCTTGCCGTCATTATACCACAGGGACAAACGAAAGTCAATGCCGGGACAGTGCGTTGACGTGACAGATACATATGTGCTAGAATAGTGCCGGAGCAATGCTCCCGGCAGGAAGGAACTACACGCGCTTGCTTATCGCCCGCTGGACGTTACGACCGAAGGCGGTGGTGCCGCATGACGGACTATGAACTTCTCATGGTCGTTTTGACGGTGATCGGATTGCTCATCGCGATCTCGAAGGATAGATAGGCAAACCGCCGTGTAGCTGACACCTACGCGGCGGTTACGATGTTTGGAACTCGCCAGCGGGTGACGAGCCCGGAAGACGGCCCTTCCTGCCGTCATTATACCACAACGACAAACAGAAGTCAACCGCGGACCGCGAAAGCGGGGCGCGGTTTTTCCATGCCCGGAAGGAGGGACGCCATGGTAACCATCTACGCGCCGAACGCGCAGGACTTTTCCACCTTGGGCCTGGGGGCGCTGGCGCCTTATGAGTGCACCGTCGAGGAACAGGCGGGGGGCATGTACGAACTGACCATGACCCACCCCATGGACGAGGCGGGGAAGTGGCTCAACATCGGCGTGGGCTGCATCGTCAAGGCGCCCGCGCCGGTGCGCGAGACGCCGCTGGCGGACGAGGACGCGGACGGGGAGATACCCACGGAGCCGGTCACGGTGACGCGCAAAATATACAAGGTGCAGACCAACACCGGCGCGAACCTGCATCTCAGGCAGGGGCCGTCTACCTCGACAAAGATACTTTCCAAGTACCGCCCCGGCACGGAGGTAGTCGTACTCTCGCAGGCAAACGGCTGGGGGCAGGTCATCGTGCGCGCGTCCGGCGCGACGGGCTACATGAGCATGCAGTACCTCGTTTACGTGCGCGACGAGACGGAGACCATCGCGGGCGACGCGCCTTCACCGGAGCGAGTGGTGTATCCCGTGCAGTCGCGCATGCAGCTGTTCCGCATCTACAAAGTGGAGCGGGACGCGGCGGAGCGCGAGGTGCGCGTGGAGGCGCGGCACATCTTCTACGACCTGCTGGGCGACCCGACGAAGAACGAGTACGCGCCCGAGGGCGCGGCCGCGGACACGGTGGTGGAGGAGCTCTTCGAGCGCGCGCTCGACCCGCACGGCTTTACCGTGCACAGCCAGCTCACCGGCACGGTGACGGGGGAGTACACCCGCCGCGGGCTGGTGGAGTGCCTGCTCGACCCGGACGACGGCGTGCTGCCGCAGACGAATGGGCGGCTCATCCGCGACAACTTCGACATCTGGCTCCTGCCGGACCTACCGCGTGAGACGGGCGTGACCATCCGCCACGGCAAGAACCTGCTGGGCGCGACGCTGACCACGGACTGGGACAGCCTGGTCACGCGCATCATCCCCGTGGGGCAGGACAAGGAGGGCAAGCCGCTGCTTTTGGAGGGCACGACCTACATAGACAGCCCGCATATCGGCGACTATCCCGTCATCCGCGCGCAGGCGGTGGAGTACGACGTAAAAGTCGGGCAGGAGGGCATAAACAACGCGGCGCAGGCGCGGGCGAAGCTCACGGAGCTGGCCGAGGCGGATTTTTCCGACAACGGCGTGGACCTGCCCACGGTGGGGCTGGACGTGGACTTCGTGGCGCTGGGGGAGACGGAAGAGTACAAAAAGTACGCAGACCTTGAGGCCGTGCATCTCTACGACACGGTGCGCGTGGTGGCCAGGGAAGCGGGCATCGACGCGGCCGTGCGCGTGACGGGCTACAAGTGGGACGCGCTGGGCCGCAGGTACGAGAGCGTCACGCTCGGGGAGCTGACCGAAGCAAAGACGAGCGTGTACGGCTATCAGCTGGCCGACAGGAGCGTGGGCACGGTGAAGATCGCGCCCGGCGCGGTGGGCTCGGCGCAGCTCAGAGATCTGGCGGTGCAGTACGCGCACATCAACACCGCGGCGGTGGAGCAGCTTTCGGCAAACAGCATCACGGCGCTGAAGGCGTACATCGCCGAGATCGTGGCCGGCAGCGTGACCACGGACGAACTGTACGCGGGCATCGCCAGCATCGCGCTGGCGCAGTTGACCACGGCCAACATCGAAAACGCCAACATCGACTGGGCGAGCATCGGCACGCTCTCGGCGGACATCGCCGCCATCGCCAAGGCGCATCTTGAAGACGCGGACATCGAATGGGCGGACATCGCCAGCCTGACGGCGCAGGTCGCCGCCATCGCCGAGGCAAAGATCGCCGGGGCGAGCATCACATCGGCGCAGATACAAGATTTGTCGGCGACGGTCGCCAATATTATCCATGCCCAAGTGTCTACGGGCGAATTTGCGCTTGCCGAGGTGGAGAACCTGCTGGCCAATGTTTTTTCGCTTCTGCAGGGCGTGGCGGGGAGCATGTATATAACGAACCTCGCGGTGACGAGCGCGAACCTCCTCAACGCGACCATCGACAAGCTGGTGATCTCGGGCGAGGACGGCAAGTATTACCAGGTGTTCGTCGGCGCGGACGGCAAAATAGCCACGCAGGAAGTCACGGTCACCGAGTCGGAGATCGCCGCCGGGGAGACGTCCGCGGGGAAGCAGATCGTGGCCGCGACCATCAACGCCGCCTCCCTCAACGGCCAGATGGTGAACGCCCAGCAGGGCGCGTTCAACGCCATACTTACCGCGGCGCTGACCGCCGGGCAGATCACGGCCAACGACGCGCTGCTTGCCTCGGCGAGCATCCCCATGCTCTATGTGTCGGCTATCAGGTCTCTCGGCGACAGCATCGACATAAGCGCCAACCGTTCGATCACGCTGCTGGTCGGCGATGTCTCGGGGGCGCAAAACACGGCTGAATTCTCCATGCCCTATATTTCCGCCGCGCCGCCGGAGACGGCCCCGGAAGCGGGGAAAATGTGGGTGGACGAAGGCGTTTCTCCCAGCGTCTGGCGCTCGTGGCGCGGTGCGGACGTGCCGACGGCGCGGGAGTTTGCGGAGGCGTTCGCGGCGGAGGCGGGGGCGGCGGCGTTCGACAACGCCCTCGGCCAGTACACGGCTCTCTCCGGCGCGGCGCGCTACACGATCCGGCAGACGGGCGCGGGCGAGCCCTACCCCGGCGGCTGCGGCGTCAACCGCATCGACCCGGCGGGCATCGTCGGGCGGCAGGCGGGTACGCTCGTGGCGCGGGACGGCGACACGGTGACGGTCACCTCGGACGGTTCCGCCGCCTACCCCTGCGCGCAGATCGCCGTGGCGCTCAAGGCCAACACGACCTACACGCTCACGGCCCAGGCCTCAGTGCTCAGCGGCGACGCCTCCGTGCGCCTGCGCAGCCGCGTGAGCACGGACGGCGGGCAGAGCTATCCCTCCCAGACCACGGACGCCAGCAACATCATCACCGAAGGCACGGGCACGCTGCGCGTCACCTTTACCACCACCGCCGACACCCACCGGCAGATATGCTTTTTCGTCGCGGACGACGCGGCGGCGGCGAGCGTGCGCTTTGCGCTGATCCAGCTGGAGGAAGGCGCCGACCAGACGGCCTACGCCCCCTACGCGAACGTGCGCGCGTTCCGGCCCCGCGAGCGCGCGGAGGTGCGCGCCTGCGGGAAGAACCTCTTCGACCCCGGCAGCCTTTATGCGTCCGCTGCGAACATGGACGTATCCGGCGACAGCGTGCGCATATACACCACCGGCGACGGCGGCGCGTGGCGCGGGGCGCGCACGCCGGTGTTCACCATCCACGCCGGCGTGCCCTATACCCTCTCGGCGACATTGGACGCATACGTCTCCGGCAATGCCCGGATCGGGCTGCGCGGCGCGGAAAACAATACCTTCCTCAGCGGCATCACCTTGGTATTTGGCAGCGGGACGGGGAGCCTCTCGGCCACCTACACCCCGGAAGCGGACGAGGAGGTGTACCTGAGCCTGCTGTGTACAAACGGCACGATCCTTTCGGGCGACTGCACATTCAGCGATATCCAGCTGGAGATAGGCGGCGCGGCGACGGCATACGAGCCCCACCGCGGCATGGGCGGCGGCGCAGTCACACCGGATGGACCGCTCTACGGACTGCCGGAAGCCATGGACAGCGTGGATATTTCCGTGGATGGCGGCGTTTCGCTCACGCGCCGGACGAAGCTCGTGACGATGGACGGCGCGAACAAGTCCGCGGTCGCATCGACCACGCCGTGCGCCTCCGGCGCCTACGCCTACGTCACCAGCGCTCCCGGCGCGCTCGCGCAGGACGACTTCGCGGCGTCGTGCACGCACTTTGCGGCCGTTTCCAAGGCCGCGCCGACAGCCCAAAGAACGGCGGGCAGGATGATGACCGGCCTGACCAGCAGCGGCGTGCCCAACATCTGGTTTTTCAGCGACCAGCCGACGGTCGAAGCGTTCAACGCATGGCTTGTAGAACAGGCTGCGGCGGGAACGCCGGTGCAGATCGTCCACGCCCTGGCCGCGCCGGAGACGGAGCCGGCCGCGGCCATCGCGCCGCTCGAGCCGCTGGCGGGGACGGTGAGCCTTGCGACGGACGCGGACGCGCTCGCGCTCGTGCGGCACGGCTCGGGCTGGGCGACCATCAACGACACCTCGGATGTGCGCCGGGAGGTGACCTCGGCGAGCTCGATGCTCGCCCAGCTTGCGGATGAGATCGCCCTGCGGGTGACCAGGGGCGAACTGGAGACGTTTTTGCGCCTGGTGGAAGAGGGCGTGTACATCGGCAAGGCCGGCAGCATGTACCGCGTGTTCATCGACGACAGCGGCGTGCACATACAGCAGGACGGCGTGGATATCGCCACCTTTGCCAAGCGCACGCTCATCACGCCCTATGTCCGCGCCGGCGACCCGGACGCGCCCAGCGTGCTGGCCTGGACGCGCAGCGCCGGCGGCGGCATGGCGCTGGTGCGCATGGAAGAAGTCGTTTAAGGAGGATAGGCCATGAACTACACCGCAAATGCGACACAGCTGCGCCACGTGCGCGGGTCCGGCAGCGCGAGCTGGAGGGACGCGGCCTTTCAGGGGCGCTGGACAGGGCAGAACCCGCGCCTGGGCGCGATGTATTTCCCCACGCTGCTTGACGTCGACTGGGACCAGCAGCGCATCCAAAGCGTTTCCCTGCGCCTGTATTTCGCCGGCGCGGGCGGCGCGTTCGACAAGACGCTGCACCTCTACCGCGGGGCGAAAGCGGGCGGCATATCCGGCAACGGCGATTCCATGCGGGGCGCGCATCTCGGCAACGTGGCTTTCTCCACGGCATATATCGGCACGCGCACGGCGCTCTTGAACGAAAGCACAAACGCTGATGCTTTTGCCGATTTTGTGGCATGGCTGAAGTCGATGAGCACGGATACGCTGGTCATGTATGTCGACGAGGGGCTGTGGAGCAGCCACGATTACAGCTACAATTACTGCAAGGTCACCTCGGCGGCGATCGTCATTGAATACGAGCCGGCGGGCAGCGACGGCACGCTGGACAAGGACAGCGTGGACGCGGGCAGCGCCGTTGCGCTCACGATCACGCCGCCGGAAGACCTGGACGGCGCGATCACCCATTCGGTCCAGTGGCAGTTCGGCGGTCATTCGCAGACGCAGCAGCTGGCCGAAGGCGTACTGAATACGAACTTTACTGTGCCCATGGCGTGGCTAAACGCCATTCCTGCCAACGCGAGCGGTGGAGCAACATGTACGCTGACCACATATCTGGACGGAGAGGAACGTGGGCAGAAGGTGATCTCTTTCACCATCTTCGCGCCCGCGTCGGCAGGCCCTGCCTTTACGGGCAGTATCACTCCGGCAGGGCAGGTGACGGCGGGATACTACCAATATTTATCTGCGGCGAAAGTGACGATATCTGGCGCGCAGGCGCAGTACGGGGCGAGCATACGCAGTTACCGCATCGCCGCGCCTTTCGAGCTGGGCGGCGCGGACAGCGCGGAATACACCACGCCGGCGTTTGCGCGCAGCGGGGCGCACACGTTCACGCTGTCGGTCACGGACAGCCGCGGCCTGACGGCGAACAAGGCGTTGACGGTCGACGTCCTCCAAACGGCAAGGCCGGCCATAAGCCAGTTCAAGGTCGAGCGGTATTCGACGATCGAGGGCGATACCACACAGTATGTACAGACGGACTATGGCGACCGCGTGTGGGTGAGCGTTGCGGCGGGCATCGACGGGGCGGACGGGCACAACAGCGGCGCGGCGTACATCGAATACGGCCCGGTCGGCGGCGCAAAGGCGCAGGCGCAGCTGTCCTTTACCGGCAACGCCATCCAGAAGACCAAAGACCGCGCGATCATCACGGCGGTGATCTCCCCGGACAAGGCCTATGAGTTCACGTTGTATGTTTCAGACAAGGCGGGCGGGACGCAGCGGTACGATTCCGTCCCGCGCGGCACGTGCGTGCTGCACGCGGACGCGAGCGGCCATGGGCTCGGGGTGGGGCGTTTTGTAAACGGGACGACGGAGGAAGCGCCGCTGTTCGCCTGCGCGTGGCCGGCGAAGCTGGAGGGCGGCGCGGAGGTGGCCGGGGCGCTGGCGGTGTCCGGCGGTCTGAGCGTCGGCGGGGAGCTGACGGCGCAGGGCGGCGTGAGGGGATACATGACCTACACGCAGGCGGAGAGCGACACGGGCATGCGCTGGTACGACGGCAAGGCCGTCTACGTGCGCGTGTTCAGCGGCACGCAGCTCGCCGACGGCGGGGAGACGGTGGTCGGCACGATAGCGGGCGTGGGGGAAGTGGTGCGCTTCGACGGCTATATCCAGCGCGCGGACAGCGACACGATGATGCCGCTGACGTATTCGTACTACAACAACGCCCAGCAGATGTGCTCGGTGAACGTGCGCAGCGACGGGGCGGTGCGCGTGCAGAAGGGCACGGCGTGGACGTGCAAGAAGTACGTCATCGCCGTGCTGTACACCAAGGCGTAAGGACAGGAGGAGAAGAACATGGCGGTCATCATCGGCAGCGCAAGGATCGACGAGAACGGCAAAGCCCACGGCGGCAGGGCCGGAGACCAGACGGGCAGGGAAGTGAGCACGCAACCTTGGTACAAACATTCCAAGGGCTGGGTGGTGCTGCGGGCGAAAGACCCTATCAAGGCGGCGAAGATCGCCCAGGCAATGCGCGCGGCGTGCGACAACCCGAACATCGGCTACGACCAGTACCAGAACACCACACTCTGGAACGAAGTCAAGGACAAGGGCTACGACCCTGCCAAGGCGAGCACGCCTTGCGAGACGGACTGCGCGCGGTTGGTGCGTGTATGCTGTGCCTATGCCGGTATCATGGCCAAAGATTTTTACACCGCGACCGAAGCCGCGTACCTGATGGACACGGGCGAGTTCGTCAAGTTCACGTCCAGCAAGTACACCGATCAGGACGACTATCTGGGCGCAGGGGACATCCTCGTGACCAAAACGAAGGGCCACACCGCCGTGGTACTGACCAACGGCAGCAGGTACGACGGGAAAGTGGAGGAGCCCTCCGCACCGCTTGGCAGCCGCATCCTGCGCAACGGCGACGAGGGCAAGGACGTGGAGGACCTGCAGCGGAGGCTGAAGGCCGCGGGCTACGACCCCGGCGAAGTGGACGGCGAATACGGCCCCAACACGGAGGCGGCAGTGCGCGCCTTGCAGAAGGACGCGGGCATCCTCGTGGACGGCGAGTTCGGCCCGGACAGCTACGCGGCGCTGCTGGCGCTGGAAGTGGACGACGACGCGCCGGAGACAGAGGACAGGCCCTCGACCGGCAGCGTCCTCATCTCCGGCGGCGACGCTTACATCCGCACCGGGCCGGGCACATCCTACGACAAGGCCGGCGTGGCAAAGAGCGGGGACAAGCTGGCCTACGCCAACGAGGACAACTGGGTGCCCGTGCTTGTCGGTGGGCGCATCCTCTGGGTGTCGGGCAAGTACGCAAAGGTGGTGAGCGCATGAGCGACGTAGTGGTGGTGGCGCTCATCACCGGCGCGGTATCGCTGCTGGGCAGCGCCGCGAACATGGTGGTGAGCGCGAAAAAGGCCAAGCAGCAGGCGGACGTGACCCTCTACCGCATCGGCCAGCTGGAGGCGAGGGTCAGCCAGCACAACAACCTCATGGAGAGGACGTACAAACTGGAAGGGCGCATGACCGAAGCGGAACACGACATCCGCGACCTGAAGGGGAGGGAAAGATGATGAAGGAAAAGCTGCTCAAATGGCTGCGCGCCGCCGGCGTGCGGGCGCTGAAGACCGTGGCGCAGACGGCGGCAGCCACCATTGGCACGGGCGCGGTCATCAGCGAAGTGGACTGGAGGATGGTGCTCTCGGCCTCCATCCTCGCCGGCGTGCTCTCGCTGCTCACCAGCGTCGCCGGTTTGCCGGAAGTGGACAAAGCTACAAACGCATAAGCGGCGAACGCCGGACGGGGACTCGCCCCGTCCGGCGTTTTTTGCGTGGGAAACCCTACATCAGCGGCGCGAAGATGCGCAGCACCTCGCGAGCCATGCGCCGCAGGCCGCTGGCCTCGCACTCCTCGGGGGTGATCTGGCGGCAGTGGGCGATGGTCTCAAGGAAATCGCGCTTCACGTCCAGCACCGCGCCGCCGCCGTAGAGACAGGCGCCACATTCAAAGTGCAGATAGAGGCTGCGGTAGTCCATGTTCACCGTGCCCACGGTGGCCACGGCGTCGTCGCAGACGAAGGTCTTGGCGTGGTTGAAGCCGCCGGTAAATTCGTAGATCTTCACCCCGCCGTCGATCAGTTCGCGGTAATAGGAGCGCGTGGTCATGTGAACCAGGCGCTTGTCCCAGTTTTCCGGGGTGAGGATGCGCACGTCCACGCCGCTTCTGGCCGCCAGCGTCAGCGCCGAGAGCATCAGATCGTCCACAATCAGGTAGGGCGTGGAGATGTAGAGGTACTTGCGCGCCCCGTTGATGATCTGCATATAGACGCGCTCGGCGACGTTTTCCACGTCCAGCGGGCTGTCGCAATAGGGCTGCACATAGCCGTTGCCGGGCACGGGCACGGGCATGCGCTCGGGCGTGAAGCGCTCGTAGAGCGGCAGGCGGCGCGTGGCCAGCCCCCACATCTGCAAAAACATCAAGGTCAGCGACCAGGCCGCCTCGCCCTCCACCATCACGGCGGCGTCGCGCCAATGGCCAAAGCGGTCCACGCGGTTGATGTACTCGTCGGCGAGGTTGGCGCCGCCGGTAAAGGCGGTCACGCCGTCGATGGAGACAATTTTGCGGTGGTCGCGGTTGTTCTGCAAAATGGTCAGCGCCGGGCGGAAGGGGCTGAACACCTCGCACTGTATGCCCTTGGCGCG
>DVGE01000046.1 GCA_018712885.1 Candidatus Pullichristensenella stercoripullorum
ATACTGGCATCACGGCAGCGAGCACTGGAGGCGGGAGATCCGCGGGATCAGCATCTTCCTGCGCCGCTATCTGGAACCATGAGCAAGGAAACGCCGAAAACAGCCCGGCACGCAGATCGGGCCGAGCTCGCCGCTCTGGAGCGCCTGCGTCGTTGGGGAAAGAGAGCCTGTCTGAAAAGATGGGCTCTTTCTCGTCCGCTTCGCAAAAACAGGCGCAAGCGGCCTTCTCTGCCTTCCGCTGAAAATACACACTCCCGCCTTGGATATTTCACCTGCCTTTCACAAAAAAACCACTGAAAATTGCATGATAATGCTGCGATGACGCGCTAGAATATTGTTTGCTTCCGAACAATATTGCCGGAGGCTCGACCATTGGTGAAGGCGAAAGGGGGAGCTGCGTGGAAAAAGATTGCGGGGGATGGATCAGCGTGCTGTTCCACAAGCTCAGGAAGCGCGTCAACGCCGACGTGCAGGATCTCGGGCTTACGGGATTAAAGAGCCGCGCGATCCACTACATACTCACCAAGAGCGCTGAGGGGCCCGTTTATCAGCGCGACGTGGAAGGCGTGTTCGGCGTGAGCCGTTCCACGGTCACGGGCATGTTGCAGCAGATGGAGCGGGACGGCCTCATCCGGCGCGAGAGCGTTCAAAGCGACGCGCGCCTGAAGAGCCTCATCCCCACGCAAAAGGCCATCGAACTGGACGCTCAGGTCAACGCCTGCCTGCGTCAGGCCGATCAATGCCTGACCAAGGGCCTGTCCGACGCGCAGCTCGCGGCGTTCAAAGCGATCGCCGCGCAGATGTCCGCCAATCTGGACGAATGAGCGTTGCCGCCTGAGCCGATTTTCCGGTAAAGCGCGCCGCGAGGCGCACCCCATTGATTAAGGAGGAAGGCACCCTATGGTAAAGACCCTTGCTCGCAGCATCCGCGAGTTCAAGAAGCCGGCGATCCTCACGCCGCTGCTGGTCACGGTCGAGGTGATCCTGGAATGTATCATTCCCTTCACCATCGCCAATCTGGTCAACGAGATGCAGGCCGGTTGCGGCATGGACGTCATCGTCCGCTATGGCGTCCAGCTGATCGTCATGGCCGTTTTGTCGCTCGTGTTCGGCGTCGCCGCCGGCAACACCTGCGCCACGGCCTCCACGGGCTTTGCCCGCAACCTGCGGCAGGACATGTTCTACCGCATCCAGGATTATTCCTTTGAGAACATCGACAAGTTCTCCGTCTCCAGCCTGGTGACGCGCATGACCACGGACATCTTCAACGTGCAGATGTCGTTTATGATGATCATCCGCGTGGCCATCCGCGGGCCTTTGATGCTGATCTTCTCCTTCATCATGGGCTTTGTCATGGGCGGACGGCTGGCGCTGATCTTCCTGGTGACCATCCCGCTTCTGACCTTTGGCCTCATCATGGTCATCCGCAAGGCCATGCCCATCTTCCGCCGCGTGTTCCGCAAGTACGACGCGCTCAACGATTCGGTGCAGGAGAACGTGCAGGCCATGCGCGTGGTCAAGAGCTACGTGCGCGAGGACTATGAAAAGCAGAAGTTCGCCGCCGCCGCGGAGGACGTGTGCAAGGACTTCACCCGCGCCGAGCGCATCATGGCCTTCAACAACCCGATGATGCAGTTCTGCGTCTACGCCGGCATGGTGTTCGTTTTGACCTTCGGCTCCTACGCGGTCATCAGCAGCCGCGGCATGGAAGTGGCCGTGGGCCAGATGTCCGGCATCGTCACCTACAGCTTCCAGATCCTCATGAGCTTGATGATGCTCTCGATGGTGTTCGTGATGATCACCATGTCCATGGAGTCCATGGAGCGCATCGTCGAGGTGCTCAACGAAAAGAGCAACCTCGTCAGCCCCGAGAACGCCGTCACCGAGGTCAAGGACGGCTCCATCGACTTTGACGATGTGAGCTTCAAGTACTCCCAAAAGGCCGAGCGCATGGCGCTTGCGGACGTCGACCTGCACATACGCTCCGGCGAGGTCATCGGCATCCTCGGCGGCACGGGCTCGTCGAAGTCGACGCTCGTGCAGCTCATCCCCCGCCTCTACGACGTGACCGAGGGCAGCGTCAAAGTCGGCGGCGTGGACGTGCGCAAGTACGACTTGGAAGCGCTGCGCAACAGCGTGGCCATGGTGCTGCAAAAAAACGTGCTCTTCTCCGGTACCATCAAGGACAACCTGCGCTGGGGCAACCCCAACGCCACGGATGAAGAAATGGTCGAAGCCTGCAAACTTGCGCAGGCGGACGAGTTCATCCAGCAGTTCCCGGACAAGTACGACACCTGGATCGAGCAGGGCGGCGCCAACGTCTCCGGCGGCCAGAAGCAGCGCCTGTGCATCGCCCGCGCGCTTTTGAAAAAGCCGAAGATCCTCATCCTCGACGACTCCACCAGCGCCGTGGACACGCGCACGGACGCGCTCATCCGCGAGGGCTTCCGCGAGTTCATCCCCGAGACGACCAAGATCATCATCGCCCAGCGCGTCGCCTCCGTGCAGGACGCCGACCGCATCGTGGTCATGGACGGCGGCCGCATCAGCGCCATTGGCACGCACGAGGAACTGCTCAAGAGCAGCGACATCTACCGCGAAGTCTATACGACCCAGAACAAGGCAGGTGATCAGGATGCAGAATAAGGAAAAGGCCGCTTCCCAGCCGCGCAAGACCACGGCCCGCGGCCAGCGCGCGCCCAAGGGCGTTCTGCGCCGCCTGCTGCGCACGCTGTTCGAGTTCTACCCGGTGCTTCTGCCGGTGACGCTGGTGTGTATCCTCATCAACGCCATCGTCAGCGCTACGCCGGCCATCTTCATGCAAAACATCATCGCCATCGTCGACGATACCTACAAGAGCGGCGACTGGGCCTCCGTGTCCGGCAAGATCCTCAGTTTCGTGGCCATTCTGGTCACCATGTACGTCGTCAGCCTCATCGCCGGCTTCCTCTATACGCAGATGATGGCCATCATCACGCAGGGTTCCCTGAAGAAGATGCGTGAAAAGATGTTCGACCACATGCAGGATCTGCCCATCAAGTACTTCGACACCAACGGCCGCGGCGACATCATGAGCTATTACACCAACGACGTGGACACCCTGCGCCAGATGATCAGCCAGAGCCTGCCGCAGATGCTCATCTCCGGCGTGACGCTTCTGACCATCTTCTGCATCATGATGTACTACAGCGTCATCCTCGGCCTCATCGTGGTGGCGGGCGTGGTGTGCATGACCTTCGCGGCGCGCTACATCACCAGCCATTCCTCCAAGTACTTCCTGCGCCAGCAGGTGACGCTGGCCAAGGCCGAGGCCTTCATGGAAGAGATGATGACCGGCCAGAAAGTGGTCAAGGTCTTCTGCCATGAGGACGGGGCCAAGGAGGGCTTTGACAAGGTCAACGGCGAGATCTTCTACAACGCCCGCAACGGCAACCGCTTCGCCAACGTGCTGATGCCGCTGCTGGGCAACATCGGCAACGTCATGTATGTGATCGTGGCGCTGGTCGGCGGCGCGCTGCTTTTGACGGACATCCCCAACATCAGCATCTCCGGCATGGCCTTTGGCATCAGCATCGTCGTGCCCTTCCTCAACATGACCAAACAGTTCGCCGGCGCCATCGGCCAGGTGTCCAACCAGGTGAACATGGTCATCATGGGTCTGGCGGGCGCGCACCGTCTCTTCGCCCTGCTGGATGAACAGCCCGAGACGGACGAAGGCTACGTGACGCTGGTCAACGCCCGGGAGAACAAGGACGGCACCATCGAGGAATGCAGCGAGCGCACCGGCGTGTGGGCGTGGAAGCATCCCCATCACGATGGCACGCTGACCTATACCCGTCTCATGGGCGACGTGCGCTTCTTCGACGTCAACTTCGGCTATACGCCGGAAAAGACGGTGCTGCACAACATCTCCCTCTACGCCAAGCCCGGCCAGAAGCTGGCTTTCGTCGGCTCCACCGGCGCGGGCAAGACCACCATCACCAACCTCATCAACCGCTTCTACGACATCAACGATGGCAAGATCCGCTACGACGGCATCAACATCAACAAGATCAAGAAGGCCGATCTGCGCCACTCGCTGGGCATCGTGTTGCAGGATACCAACCTCTTTACCGGCACGGTGATGGAGAACATCCGCTACGGCAAACTGGACGCCACGGACGACGAGTGCGTCGACGCGGCCAAGCTCGCCGGCGCGGACGACTTCATCCGCCGCCTGCCCGAGGGCTACAACACCATGTTGCACGGCAACGGCGCCAACCTCAGCCAGGGCCAGCGGCAGCTGATCGCCATTGCCCGCGCCGCCGTAGCCGACCCGCCGGTGATGATCCTCGACGAGGCGACGAGTTCCATCGACACGCGCACCGAGGCCATCGTGCAGCGCGGCATGGACGCCCTGATGCAGGGCCGCACCGTGTTCGTCATCGCCCACCGGCTTTCCACCGTGCGCAATTCCAATGCCATCATGGTGCTGGATCATGGCCGCATCATCGAGCGCGGCACGCATGAGGATTTGCTCAAACTGAAGGGCACCTATTATAAGCTCTATACCGGCGCCCTGGAACTGGATTAACCGCCGCCGCTTATCCTTTGGAGACAGCATTGTCTCAAAAACGGGCCTCCCGTCGCAGAATGACCGCTGCGATGGGAGGCCGCAAGTTTTTATAGGGAGGCGGTAAGCGCCGAAGCGGTGAAAGCTCGGAGATTTGCCGATGTCAGTATGCAGTGGCAACGCGGCTGTACAAATGTCCCCTGCGACAGATTCCCCGGAGTGATTTCCCGCGGATAGCGGCGTTTTGAATTCGGCGCGCTGAAAACACGCCCTGCCCCGCACACGGCGTGACGCGGCGATTTACACATTTTGCCTGCGCCGCATTTGTCCGTCCGCACAGCAAAGCCTGAGAATACCGTCGAGGGTGAAAGCGCCATCCCGGCGGGCGCTTACACGGCATTGCCCGACTTCGCTATTGCTTCATGATGGCCTGCATCAACCGGCTTTGCAGACGGCCTTTCATGTACGGGTCTACCTGCT
>DVGE01000047.1 GCA_018712885.1 Candidatus Pullichristensenella stercoripullorum
CCTATGGCTTTGGCGTGGGCGGCGGGGCGTTGGGCGCGCTGCTGGGCGGGTTTCTGTATCTGAAAATCGGCACATGGCCGGGCTTTTTCGCAGCCCTGCTTTTGATGATTGGTTGCCTGGCGCTGGGCGGATATCTGGGCAAGTGGGTTCGCGCCGCGCGCGCGCGCATTGAGGACGGCCGCATCGAGCGCCGCGAGGAGGAGCGCCGCCGCCGCGAGGAGGAGGCCGACAGGAATTTTGAACTCGACCGCCGCACCATGCTGCGTTCTGAGGAACTGATTCACACCCAGCCCGTCCGCCGTGCCCGTCCGCACAGCCCGGAAACGCCGGTGGAGGAAAGGCCGCGCCCGGCAAACGCGCGCCGCCGCGCCGCCCGCCCCGCGCCGGACGAGCCCGTTTCGCCCATGGACGTGGAAGCGCCCGCCCCGCGCCGCCGCAGCGCGAAGGTGGAAGCGCCCCTGGCCGATGGGGAAGAAACTCCGCCGCCGCGCAAGGCCGCGCCGAAAAAGCGCGTGAGCACCAAGCCGCGCATTTACAACGAAACCGTGCAGGAAGGCCAGGCCGAGGAAGGCGCGGACGCCTTCGGCCCGGTGGTGCGCGTGGGCGGGGCCGTGCCCGGGGCGCACGCCGCCAAGGGCGAAAAAGCCGCCGCTTCCGCCAGGGCTAAAAAGGAAAAAGAGCCGGAAAAGGCCGCAAAGCCGGAGAATAAGCAGGCCGCGTTCACGCAAGACCTCACCATCGAACCGGACGAATACGAATTGCCCGACGAGGAAGCCCCCTTCGACGTGCCCGTTTCCGGCAAAAAGCCGCTGCCCAAGTTCAAAAAGGGCGAGAGCGCGCCGGAGGAGGAAGATGAATACGACTACCCGCCCATCGACCTGCTTTCCCACGGCAAAGCTCCCGACCGGCACGAAAGCGACCAGTCGGACATGGAAAAAGCGCAGCTTTTGGGCGACACATTGCGCTCCTTTGGCATTGAAACCCGCTTGACCGGCATCGCCCACGGCCCGGCGGTGACGCGGTTTGAGCTGCAGCCCGCTCCGGGCGTGAAAGTGAGCCGCATCACCTCGCTTTCGGACGACATCGCCCTGAACCTGGCCGCCGAGCGCGTGCGCATCGAGGCCCCCATCCCCGGCAAGGCCGCCGTGGGCGTGGAGGTGCCCAACGACAAGGTGGAAACCGTCTCCCTGCGCGATGTTCTGGAAAGCGCCGAGGCGCGCCGCCATCCCTCGCGGCTGGCCGTGGGGCTGGGCAAGGACAATTCCGGCCGCTATATTGTGGCCGATATCGCCAAGATGCCTCATGTGCTCATCGCCGGCCAGACCGGTTCAGGTAAGAGCGTGTGCATCAATTCGATTATCGTCTCCATCCTCTACCGGGCCACGCCGGACGAGGTTAAGCTCATTCTCATCGACCCCAAGGTGGTGGAGCTGTCCATCTACAACGGCATCCCCCATCTGATCGCCCCGGTGGTGACCGACCCCAAGAAGGCGGCCAGCGCCCTGGATTGGGCCGTGGCGGAGATGACTTCGCGCTACAAAAAGTTCGCTGAGCGCGGCGTGCGCGATATCAAGGGCTACAACAAGGCCCTGGAGGACGGCGAAAAGCCCATGCCGCAAATCGTCATCATCATCGACGAGCTGGCCGATTTGATGATGGTCGCTCCCGGCGAGGTGGAGGACAGCATCTGCCGCCTGGCGCAGCTGGCCCGCGCCGCGGGCATGCACCTGGTCATCGCCACGCAGCGGCCTTCGGTGAACGTCATTACCGGTATCATCAAGGCCAACATCCCCACCCGCATCGCCTTCTCCGTGGCCTCGCAGGTGGACAGCCGCACCATGATTGACCATGGCGGCGCGGAAAAGCTGCTGGGCAACGGCGATATGCTGTTCGTGCCCTCGGGCATCAACAAGCCCATGCGCGTGCAGGGCGCCTGGGTGAGCGATCAGGAGGTACACGCCGTTACCGAATACATCAAACAGCGCCATGAAACCACCTACGACGAGGACGTGGTGGAGAAGATCAACCAGTCCGTGATGTCCGACGCCGAAAAGGAGGAGGCCGCCGAGGAATACGACCCGCGCCTGCCCGAGGCGGTGGAGATCGTCATCGAGGCGGGGCAGGCGAGCATCTCCATGCTGCAGCGGCGCATGCGCGTGGGCTACGCGCGCGCCGGGCGGCTCATCGACGATATGGCCCAGCGCGGCATCGTCTCCGAGGCCGACGGCGCCAAGCCGCGCACGGTGCTCATCACCCGCGAACAGTACCAGCAGATGTTTGAGGAGGGGGAGGAACAGTGAAGAAGGTGGGTATGGTCTCGCTCGGCTGCGCCAAGAACCGCGTGGACAGCGAAGTGATCTTGGGAACGCTCAAGGAGGCCGGGTACGAGATCGTCTCCGACCCCGCCGAGGCGGAGATCATCTTCGTCAACACCTGCGGCTTCATCGAGCCGGCCAAGGAAGAATCCATCGAGGCCATTTTCGAGATGGCGAAGTACAAGGAGACGGGCAGGCTGCAAAAACTGTTCGTCACCGGCTGCCTCGCCCAAAGGTACATAGACGACCTCTACCGCGAAATGCCCGAGGTGGACGGCTTCATGGGCGTGGCGGACTACACGCGCCTGCTGGAAATGATGCAGGAGGCCGAGGCGGGCAAGCGCCCCCGCTACGTCTGCGACGGCGAACGCTTTTTCCACGCCGAGCGCGTTTTGACCACGCCCGCCTATTCCGCTTACGTGAAAATTTCCGACGGCTGCGACAACCGCTGCAGCTACTGCGCCATCCCCCTCATCCGCGGGCCGTACCACTCGCGCCCCTTTGACAGCATCGTCGAAGAGTGCCGCGAACTGGCCGCGCGCGGGGTGACGGAGATCACGCTGATCGCGCAGGACACCTCCCGCTACGGAAGCGACTTTCCCGGAGGCAAGCTGCTGCTGCCCGAGCTTTTGGAGGCCGTCAGCGCCATCGAGGGCGTCCACTGGGTGCGCGTGCTGTACTGCTATCCGGACACCACCGACGACCGGCTGCTGGACGCCATCGCCACCCTTCCCAAGGTCGCGCCCTATGTCGATCTGCCGCTGCAGCACATAAACAGAGAGCTTCTCAAGCGCATGAACCGGCGCGGCTCGCCGGAGTGGATCAAGAGCCGCATATCCGCCTGCAAGGAGCGCGGCCTTACCACGCGCACGACGATGATCGTCGGCTTCCCCGGCGAGACGGAGGAGGCGTTCTGCGAGCTTTTGCAGTTCGTCAAGGAAGCGCGCTTTGACCGCCTCGGGGCCTTCACCTACTCGCCCGAGGAGGGCACGCCCGGCGCGGAAATGCCCGACCAGGTGGACGAACAAATCAAGCAGCGCCGCCTCGACGAACTGATGACGCTGCAACAGGGCATCTCTCTGGAGGAAAATACCGCGCGCGTGGGCGAGATCTGCGAAGTGCTCTGCGAGGGCGCGGAGGAGGGTATGTGCGTGGGCCGCTCCATCCGCGAAGCGCCGGAGAGCGACGGCGTCATCCGCTTCACCGCCGCGCGAAACGTCGCCCCCGGGGAATACCTGCAAGTCAAAATCACCGGCGCCGACGCCTACGACCTATTCGGGGAGGAATACCAATGAATCTGCCCAACAAGCTGACCATTTTGCGCGCCTGCATGATCCCCGTGTTCGTGGTGCTGGCCCTGCAAACGCCCTTCTGGGCACAGCTGACCGCCGCCATCGTCTTTGCGCTGGCGAGCTTTACCGACTATCTCGACGGCCACATCGCCCGCAAGCGCAACCTCGTCACCAACTTTGGAAAATTCATGGATCCCATCGCCGACAAGCTGCTGGTGATGTCGGCGTTCGTGGTGCTGGTGGGGCAGGGGCGCATGCCCTCGTGGGCGTGCATCATCGTGCTGGGGCGCGAGTTCGTCATCTCCGGCTTCCGCCTCGTGGCCGCGGACGCGGGCCGCGTCATCGCCGCCGGGCCGCTGGGCAAAATAAAGACCGTGACGCAGATGGCGGCGGTACTGCTCTTGCTGCTGCTCTCGCCAGTGACGGGCGATGCGCCGCTGGGCGAGGGCGGCAAGGTGTTTGCCGACGTGGTGATGTACATATCCACGTTCTTTTCCCTCGTCAGCTGCGTGGACTACATCGCCCGCAACCGCGATTGCCTGAAAGACCGTTAGGAAACAAGTGCCCCGGCAGTCCGCCGGGGCGTTTTTGAGGTGAGCGTATGCGCGTGCTCGATCTGGACATGGACTTTTTCCTCACCGGCGTCTGCGAACTGGCCCCAAGGGGCGCGCGCCCGTCCTTGCGCGAGGCGCGGCCGTGGGCGGAGGCGGATGTGCGCGCCTTTCTGGAAGAGAACTGCGGCCTTTCGCGGCAAAACCCCATCCCCGGCCGCGTGTTTGAAACGCACGACGGGGCGCTGTTTCTCTGGAAGGAATGGCTGGAAGCGGGCAAGTTGCTTTCGCCGTTCCACGTCACCCACGTGGACGCGCACTCAGATTTAGGCATTGGCAGGCCCGGCCCCGCCTACGTGCTGGAAACGGTGCTGGCCCTGCCCCCGCAAAAGCGCGGCGACCTTTCCCGCTACGTGCGCGAAGAAAAGCTGGACGAGGCCAACTACCTGCTCTTCGCCCTCGCCCTGCGCTACATATCCTCGCTGGAAAACGTTCGCAACCCCCATTCGCGCGCGGACTTTCCCGTCCGCCTCGCCCAGGACGCACAACAGCCGCCCACGGCCATCCGCCTGTCCTCCACGCTCGCCCGCCTGCTGCCGCAGTACGACTTTTTGGAGCCGACCATCCCCTATGCGGCCTA
The DNA here is from genome assembly GCA_018712885.1 of Candidatus Pullichristensenella stercoripullorum. GTDB lineage: Bacteria > Bacillota > Clostridia > Christensenellales > Aristaeellaceae > Pullichristensenella > Pullichristensenella stercoripullorum. The sequence continues at coordinate 4,799 of DVGE01000047.1, forward strand.
TGATGACTTTCGCGCTTTCCGCGCCGCCGCCCCCTACGACCTTGCCAGCCTCGCCATCTCCCCGCGCTACGCGCCAAAAGAGGCGGACTTCATCGCCGACGTGTTCCGGGAGTATATCACAGAGGTGTAGGGTTTGCTGCCCATTTGCTGCCCACATTCTAACCACGCTTGACAAGAATGGTTAGAATGGTTAGAATATGGGTAGAATGTGGGTAGAATGATCCGGGAGGTGGGCGCATGCGCTTTCAGGAGAGCGAAACGGTGGAGCTGAAAGCCGAAGTGACGGATGAGATCAAAAAGGAGATCGTCGCCTTCGCAAACGGCGATGGCGGAAAACTGTACATCGGCGTGGCGGACGACGGGACGGTGCTGGGCCTGAACGACGCGGACGGCGTCGCCCTGCAGGTCAGCAACATGGCCCGCGACGCCATCAAGCCCGATGTGACGATGTTTTTGCGCTACGAAACGCTGAACATCGAGGGCAGGAGCGTCGTGGCTGTGGACATCCAGCAGGGGACGGAGCGCCCCTACTACATCGCCCGCAAGGGGCTGCGCCCGGAGGGCGTGTTCGTCCGGCAGGGCTATTCGTCCGTGCCGGCCACGGATACGGCCATCCGCCGCATGATTAAGGAAACGGACGGGGACAGCTTTGAAAACATGCGCTCTTTGCAGCAGGACCTGACCTTTCAGGCGGCGCAAGCGGAGTTTTCCCAACGCGATATACCCCTTGGCCCCAGCCAGATGAAGACGCTGGGGCTGACGACCCACGACGGCGTTTATACAAATCTGGGGCTGCTGCTTTCCGACCAGTGCGTGCATACCATCAAGGCGGCGGTGTTTTCGGGAACGGGACAGGGCGACTTCCAGGACAGGAGGGAGTTCGCCGGTTCCCTGTTTGCGCAGATGCACGCGGCCTACGCCTTCATCGACATGCACAATCAGCTCCATTCCACCTTCGCGGGGCTGAAGCGCATTGACCAGCGCGATTACCCGGAGGCCGCCCTGCGCGAGGCGCTTTTAAACCTCATCGTCCACCGCGAATACGCCTTTCGCGCCAGCAGCTTCATCAGCGTCTACGCCGACCGCGTGGAGTTCACCTCCATCGGCGGCCTCGTGCGCGGCATCACCCTCCGCGATGCGATGATGGGCATCTCCGTGTGCCGGAACGCGAAGCTGGCCAATGTGTTCTACCGTCTGGAGCTGATCGAGGCCTATGGCACGGGCCTGCGCAAGATCGTCGAGGCCTACGCCGGCACGGGCGCGCAGCCCCGCTTTGAGACCACCGACAACGCCTTCAAGGTCACGCTGCCCAACCTCAACGCCCCCGGCGCGGAGGAAGGCGCGCATGTTGCCCCCTCGGGAGATGCGCAGGAAGAAGCGCTGCGCTCTTTGGCCCGGGAGCAGGGGACATTTACGAGGAAAGACGTGGAAAAAGCGCTGGGCCTCAGCCAGAGCGCCAGCGGACGGCTGGTGAAAAAGCTGATCGAGGAAGGGCGCGCCGTTTCCATCGGCAGCGGAAAGGGGCGGCGCTATCGCCTTGTGGAGGGAAAATAGCGCCTTCTCACCACGCTTGACAGGAATGGTTAGAATGGTTGGAATATCTCCGGGAAACGCACAGAGACAGGAGGAAAAACGGACATGGCGGAGAAGCGCTTTGTGGAAGTCTATTCGCAGGGCATGACCAGCATCTACAAGATCATCGTCGATACGCATACGGGGGTCAACTACCTGATCGCCTTCAACGCCGCCTGCGGCAGCGGCATGACCGTGCTTCTCGACGCGGAGGGAAAGCCCGTCGTCACCCCCATGCGGGAAGCGTGAATACAGCGTTCCCCGGGGCAAGCCGCCTCGGGGAACGCGCGTTTTTGGGTGATCTACTGCTTTTTCTGCATATATTTTCCCATTTTATATGCAGAAAAAGGCGCCCTATCTGCACATATTTACCCTGCGTATATGCACAAGCGCGCCTTTTTACCCCAAAATGCGATCTTTCGCACAACGTTCCTATTCGATATCCCACCAGGCGTAGTTGATCGGATCGGCCTCTACGACTTCGCCGTTGTCGTATTTGACGCGGTGGATGCCGGCGTAGACGCGGGCAATGTCGCCGGCGCGCGGCATGGTCACGTATTCGCTCATCGCCGTCTCAAAGGGCTCCACCAGTTTTTCCGTGGTCTCGTAGTACACATAGTCCTCGCCGTAGAGGGGGTCGCCCCAGGCGTCCACGGCGTACATGTAAATTTCAAAGGCTTCCACCGCCCGCGCCGGGGAGGTGTTTTCCACCGTCACGCGCATGCGCAACATGTCCCCGTCCACAAACTGCCACTCGCCGTAGCCGCCCTCGGGCAGGATGAGCAGCACCTCCGGCGCGTAGGTGGGCTCCGCGTCCGTGGGGAAGCCGGGCGTGGCGGCGGGGAAGTTTACGACGTTCAGCGTCACCGGCACGGCAAAGAGCGTATCGTGGCTCTCCTCGTCCTGCACCTCGATGGTGAAGGAGAGGACGTCGGCGTTTTCCAGCACGGCCATGCTGTCCCCGTCCAGGGGCTGGAGGAAGAAAAACTCGTCGTCGTCGCGCGCGCCGTCTTCCACGCCGTAGATGCCCACGCCGTCGATCTCCGCGCTGCCTGCATAGGCGTCCTCGATGCGCAGGTCGATCTCGCGGCCGGTGTTGTTTTCCACCACCACGTCAAAGCGCAGCTTGTCCTCCTTCCACTCGGTGGTCAGCACTTCCAGATAGACGCCCTGTTCGTCGATGAAATCCAGCTTGTAGCCCTGCGCCAGGGCCGGGGCCGCCAGCAGAACGAGCGCCAGCAGCGCGCTCAGCATGCGCTTCATGCCCGCATCCTTCCCTTCTTCGCGCCCGGAAAACGGGTCGCATTTTGTTTTTGGGATAGTTTATTATACCATGTTTTTTGCGCAAAGAAAACGCAGGTTTCTGTTATTTTTATGCGCCCCGTTAAAGTTTCATGCGGCCCTTTCCGGGTGTGGAAAAATGCGTAAAAACGTGCTATAATAATATAGTAGAAAAAATTTTCGGCAAGCGATCTTCAGGAAGGAAAGGGACACGGTTTTATGCACGCTGAAAACCACTATGACGAGAGCCAGATACAGGTGCTGGAAGGGTTGGAGGCCGTGCGCCGCCGCCCGGGCATGTACATCGGCTCCACCGACGAGCGCGGGCTGCACCACCTGGTGTACGAGATCGTCGATAACGCCATCGACGAGGCGCTGGCCGGTTTCTGCGACGATATACAGGTGACCATTTTCAAGGACGGCTCCGTCGAGGTGCGCGACAATGGCCGCGGCTTCCCCGTGGGCATCCACCCGAAGATGGGCCGCCCGGCGGTGGAGGTCTGCCTGACCGTTTTGCACGCCGGCGGCAAGTTCGGCGGCGGGGGCTACAAGGTTTCCGGCGGCCTGCACGGCGTGGGCGCGTCCGTGGTCAACGCGCTTTCAAAGCACTTGCAGGTCAACGTCTATCAGGATGGCAAAATTTACCAGCAGGAATACGAGCGCGGCAAGGTGCTTTACGACCTCAAGGTCATCGGCGAGACCGAGCGCACCGGCACCACCGTGCGCTTCTGGCCCGACGTCAAGACCGGCGAGACCCCGGAACCCGGCATCTTTGAGACTGGCGATTTCGACTTTGACACCCTCAAGGTGCGCCTGCGCGAGATGGCCTTTTTGAACAAGGGCATCCGCATCTCCCTGCGCGATGAGCGCGTGGAGCCGGCCAACGAGCGCGCCTACCACTACGAGGGCGGCATCCGCTCCTTCGTCGAGCATTTGAACCGCCACAAGACGCCGCTGTTTGCCCCGCCGGTGTATATCGAGGGCGAGAAGAACGGCTCCACCGTGGAAGTGGCCCTGCAGTGGAACGACGGCTACAACGAAAGCGTCTTCACCTTCGCCAACAACATCCACACCCCGGAGGGCGGCACGCACTTGGTCGGTCTGCGCACGGCGCTGACCCGCGTCATCAACGACTATGGCCGCAAGAACAACATCTTAAAGGCCAGCGACGCCAATCTCAGCGGCGAGGACGTGCGCGAGGGCCTGACCGCCGTGGTCTCGGTCAAACTGGTCGAGCCGCAGTTCGAGGGCCAGACCAAGACCAAGCTGGGCAACAGTGAAATTCGCCCGCTGGTGGATTCTCTGGTGACGGAAAAGCTCACCACCTACTTTGAGGAACACCCCGCCGACGCGCGCATCGTGCTGGACAAGTGCCTGCAGGCCGCCCGAGCCCGCGAAGCCGCCCGCAAGGCCCGCGACCTCACCCGCCGCAAGACGGCGCTAGAATCGGCGTCCCTGCCCGGCAAACTGGCAGACTGCTCCGAGCGCGACCCGGCCAAGTGCGAAATTTTCCTCGTCGAGGGCGACTCCGCCGGCGGCTCGGCCAAGAGCGGCCGCGACCGGCACTTTCAGGCCATCCTGCCCCTGCGCGGCAAGATACTGAACGTGGAAAAGACGCGCGAGGACAAGGTGCTTTCCAACGCCGAGATCAAGGCGATGATCACCGCCTTTGGCGCCGGTTTTGGCAAGAGCTTCGACCCCGCCAAGCTGCGCTACCACCGCATCGTCTGCATGACGGACGCCGACGTGGACGGCAGCCACATCCGCATACTGCTTCTGACGTTCTTCTACCGCTTCATGCCCAAGCTCATCGAGGACGGCTACGTCTACGCCGCCCGCCCGCCGCTTTACAAGGTCACGCGCGGCAAGATGGAGAAGTACGTCTACACCGACGACCAGCTGCAGGCGCTCCTTGACGAGCTGGGGCGCGACGTCAAGCCCAACATACAGCGCTACAAGGGTCTGGGCGAGATGAACCCGGAACAGCTGTGGGAGACGACCATGAACCCCGAGACGCGCAGCATGTTCCGCGTGACGCTGAAGGACGCCATCGCCGCCGACGAGATGTTTACCCTGCTCATGGGCGATCAGGTGGAGCCGAGGCGCGAGTTCATCGAGGAAAACTGCAAACTGGTGGCCGATCTGGACATTTAGAAAGGAGCGCAGGCTGTGTCGGAAGATCAATTGAACATCGGCGCGCTTACGCCGATCGACATAGAAGAGGATTTGAAAAAATCGTTCATGGCCTACGCCATGGCGGTCATCGTCAGCCGCGCCCTGCCGGATGTGCGCGACGGCTTAAAGCCCGTACACCGGCGCATCCTCTATTCGATGATGGAACTGGGCGTGACCCCGGACAAGCCCTACCGCAAGAGCGCCCGCATCGTCGGCGACTGCATGGGTAAATACCACCCCCATGGCGACAGATCCGTCTACGACGCCATGGTGCGCCTGGCGCAGGATTTCTCCACCCGCTGCACGCTGGTGGAGGGGCAGGGCAACTTCGGCTCCGTGGACGGCGACGGCGCGGCGGCCATGCGTTACACCGAGGCGCGCCTTTCCAAGCTCTCCATGGAGATGGTGCGCGACCTCGACAAGGAAACGGTGGATTTCTACCCCAACTTCGACGAGACGCTGATGCAGCCCGCCGTGCTGCCCGCGCGCTTCCCGAACCTGCTGGTCAACGGCTCGCAGGGCATCGCCGTGGGTATGGCCACG
>DVGE01000048.1 GCA_018712885.1 Candidatus Pullichristensenella stercoripullorum
CGATGCGCAGATCGAGGTCGCTTTCGCCGTTTGCCTGTCCGCGGCCATAGGAGCCAAAGGCATAGACGCTGCGCACGCCAAAATCCTTCGCCACGGGCGCGACCAGCGCGCAGTCGTTCCAGATCGTAAAGCCGTGCCACGCGCATCACCTCCCATCTCTTACACGCGATGGCGCGGCCTTTGGCAACCGCCGTCTTTTGCCGCCCCCGCGCGCATACAATGGACGCGAGAGGGGGCTTTCGCATGCAGCAGCCGACCGCCGTGCGCCACACCGTCAACCTCACCGGGCGCGAGCGCGCCGTCATCACCGGCGTTTCCGACGTGGACTGCTTCAACGAGCAGCTGGTGGTGCTTTTGACCGACGCAGGGCAGATGACCGTCACCGGCGCGGGCCTGCACGTGGAGAATCTCGACCTGAAAAACGGCCAGCTCGTGGTGGAGGGCGAGATCGCCGCCATCGAATACAGCGGCAAGGCGCGGCGCGAGGGCGGCGTGTTTGCCCGCCTCTTCCGCTAGGGGGCCGCCATGCTCTTTGCCACCATCGGGCAGTGGAAGGTGTTCGTGGCGATGATGGTCGCCGGGCTGCTCGTCGGCCTTGTCTACGACCTGTTGGCGGCGCTGCGGCGGCTTTTGCGCGCGGGGCCGCTGCTCTCGCTCTGCGCCGACCTCGCCTTTGGGCTGCTTTCCGCGCTGCTGCTGGGCGGCGCGCTGACGCTGGCCGACTACGGGCGGGCGCGCCTCTATCCCTTCCTCGGCGCCGGGGCGGGGCTGCTGCTCTACGCCCTCGGACCGCGCCGCCTTGGAGGGGCGCTTTTTCGCGCCTTTGTGCGCGCGTTTCGACGAATTATGCGCCGCATCGCTAAATTTCACCTAATTAAAGTCATATTTCGCTAAAGGAAAGCGCCTTCCCGTGTCGAATGTTTAACCGTATGTTCGGATAGAGGGGGAGCCGTTGCCATGCGCAGATTGCACGTGCGGCCGCGTTTCTGGCTGCTTTTGTCCCTGACCGCGGCGCTGGTGTTCTGCGTCAGTCTGCTGGTTGCCCAGAGCCGGCTCAACGCCGCCGGCGCGCAGGTAGATGCGCTCACGCAGCAGCGCGACGCACTGGTGCGCGAGATCGGCGAACTGCAGGGCGAACTCGATTTCGTCCAGACCGACGCCTATGTGGAGCGCGCCGCCCGCGACGAGCTGGGCCTGATCATGCCCGGCGAGGTGCGCTACGTCAACGCCGCCTCGTAACCGCAGAAAGACAAGCCGCCCGACGTGTGCCGGGCGGCTTTTTGCGTCCCTTTTACAGCCTGTCGTACTCCTCGTTCGTCACCGGCTCCAGCCATTCGTTGGAGGCGTTCTCGCCGGGCACGTCGAAGGCGATGTGGGCAAACCAGCTGTCCTTCTTCGCGCCATGCCAGTGCCTGACGCCGGCGGGAATGTAGACCACCATGCCGGGCGCGAGGCTCTGCGCCGCCTTGCCCGCTTCCTGATACCAGCCCTCGCCCGCGGTGCAGATGAGCATCTGCCCGCCGCCCTTATCGGCGTGGTGGACGTGCCAGTTGTTGCGGCAGCCGGGTTCAAAGGTGACGTTGCTCATGGCGATGGGGCACTCCCCCGCCTTCGTCAGCGGGTTCAGGAAGGAATGGCCGGTGAAGTAGCGCGCGTAGGCGTCGTTGGGCTGCCCCTTGCCGAAGGTGTTGGCCTGCGCGAATTGCCGCTCGTCCGTATACTTCATGGGAAAGGCCTCCTTTGCTCAGTCGTGTATCTTCCAACCGTTCAAAAAGCGCGCGGTCTCAGCGCTGCCGTGGTCGATGATCTCGCTGCGGCCGAGGTCGAGGGCGGCGATGGCGGCCATGTCCTCGTCGGTAAGGGCAAAGTCCCAAATGGAAAAGTTCTCCGCCATGCGCTCCTTGTGCGTGGACTTGGGGATGACCACCACGCCGCGCTGCGCGTTCCAGCGCAGCGCCACCTGCGCGGCGGTCTTGCCGTACTTTTCTCCGATCTTCACCAGCACCGGGTGGGTGAAGATGCCGTGCCTGCCCTCGGCCAGCGGCCCCCAGGCCTCCGCCTGCACGCCGAGGCCGCGCATGTTCTCAATGGCCCCGCCCTGCGCGAAGAAGGGGTGCAGCTCCACCTGGTCGACCATGGGCGCGATGCGCGCGTTGAGGCTGAGGTCGGTGAGGCGGTCCGGGTAGAAGTTGCACACGCCGATGGCGCGGACGCGGCCGGCCTCATAGAGCTCCTCCATCGCTCGCCAGGCGGCGTAGTAGTCGTTCATCGGCTGGTGGATGAGGTAGAGGTCGAGATAGTCGAGGCCGAGCTTGTCCAGCGAGGTCTGGAACGCGGCCCTGGCGCTCTCATAGCCGGCGTCCTGTATCCACAGCTTGGTGGTGATGAACAGCTCCTCGCGGGGGATGCCGCTTTTGCGGATGGCCGCGCCCACGGCCTCCTCGTTGAAGTAGGCGGCGGCGGTGTCGATGAGGCGATAGCCCACCTCCAGCGCCTCGCTGACCGCGCGCTCGCACACGGCGGCCTCCGGCACCTGAAAAACGCCGAAACCCTCCAAGGGCATCTTTACGCCGTTGCGCAAAGTGACATATTCCATGTTTCTTTCCTCCTTTTCGCGTTTACGCCAAGCATTTCCTTATGCTATAATGATGGGGATGGTTTCCCTTCCCCCAGAGGATAGCGCATTTGGAGCGTTTTGTACACTACGCGTTTTTTATGGAGCATAAATAAACACTTATGCTGAAAGGAGGCGTGCGCATGGATATATCCGCGCTGGAGGCTTTCAAGATGATCGCTGAGACCGGCTCTTTGACGCGGGCGGCGGAAAGGCTGCACGTTTCGCAGCCGGCGATGAGCGCGGCGCTGAAAAAGTTCGAGGCGGAACTGGGCGCGCAGCTGTTCGACCGCGAGGTCAACCGCATCCGCCTCAACGCCGCTGGCGAACTGGCTCTGGAGCGCGTGAACGCCGTCCTCCGCGCGGTGGAAAAACTGCGCGAGGACGTGCGCCGCGCGGCGGGACAGGGGCAGACGCTCTGCATCGCCTTTTGCGACCCGGGCGTGCGCTGGTTCAGCGCCCCGCGCTTCGCCGTGGCGCGGCCGGACATAGACGTGCGCGACGATCTCTACGAGGGCGATGAGGCCGCGCGTCTGCTGAAGGAGCGCGTCTACGACCTGATGGTCACGCCCGCCCCGCTCGCGGACAGCCGCATCCTCAGCCGGCCCTTTTTGCGCGATCGCGTGTTCCTCTCCGTGCCGGAGGGCAGCCCTCTGGCACAAAAGAGCAGCCTTTCCTTGCGCAACATTCCCGCCCAACCGTTCCTCTACCCGCAGATCGGCGGCTACTTCCTGACACGAATGGAGCAGATCATCGCTGGGGAGGGTCTGCCCATCACGCTGGTGAAGAACAACTACAACGTCACCCAGCACCTCATCCGCACCACCAACTTCCTCGCCGCCATCTCCACGCTCTCCAGCGACCTGCGCAACGACGGGGAGCACCGCGTGCGCATCCCCCTGACCGATCCGGAATTGAATGTGCTCTACTACCTCTCCTTCCTCAAAGCCGAGCGGGAGAAAGTCCGGCCCTTTTTGCAGTGGGCGAAGGCGTGCGAAGCGCCCGAATGAAAAAAGCCCCCGCGGGGACGCGGGGAACTTTTCTTGCATCACGCCTTGCGGGAGCGCACCATCAGCGGGATGATGGCGATCAGCAGCAGGCAGCCGACCCAGATGGAGCGGACGTTCCACAGCGTCGAAAGCCAGGCGCTGGCGAACGCGCCCACGGCGAAGGAGCCGATGATCATCAGATAGCGCGCGCAGGTGGCGCCGGCCCTGCGGTCGCGCTGGCCGATGAAGGCGGAAAAGTACTCCGCCGCCGTGCGCAGGTTGCCGGTGCAGAAGATGCTGGCGTAGGACAGGCCGCGCGCCTCGCGGAAGACCTCGTACTGCACGGCCGTGGTGAAGGTGACCATGATGTTGACCACCGTGTCGCCCCCGCCCTGGGGGATGAAGCCGACGATGAACAAAAGCGCGAACTCGAGGGCGAAGATCAACATCTCCACCCGCGCCCAGCGCAGTTTGAAGCGGTGGCTGCGCAAAAGCGTTGCAAAGACGGTGCCGAAGAAGAAAGCGAGGATGGGGATGGGGTAGTACAGCGCCTTGGCCGTGTTGCCGCGGAAGAAGTTGATCATCATCAGGGCGATGTTCGACGTCTGTCCGTTGCAGAACACGTTGCCGCGCAGCGTGTAGGTGTAGGCCTCCAGGTAGCCGGCCAGCATGGACATGATGATGCCCACGGAGAACGTCTGGTGCCACGGCAGTATCTGCGCGCCCTCCGCGGCCCTTGCTTTGCGAAACATCGGCAGGACCTCCTATAAAATCCGCTTTCATTATAGGCACGCATTTCGCGGGGTGTCAAGCGAAAGAAAGTTATCGTTATCTTCAAAATTTGGCACAAAGCGCCAAAATAGAACAAACGGGGCCTCACATGAGGCCCCGCCGATCGACGGTGGAGGGGTTGGGGAATGGGATGAGGGATGATCCACCGTTGACAACTTATTTTAGCGCATTTATGCGGCGTACGTATGACTATCCTGTTTCAATTCCATGAAATATAATTGCAAAAATGTTATGTTGCATATTTTCCCGTTCGGAAGTATAATAGGAAAGGTATACAACGAACGACATACGGAGGGAAACGCATGAAGCTCGATCAGGCATACTTTGACGCAGTCATCGACCGCGCGGGCACGGCCTGCGAAAAATGGGATGGCCGGCAGGAGGTGTTCGGCCGCGGGGACGTCATCCCCCTCTGGGTGGCGGACATGGACTTTGCCTGCTCCCCGGCCATCGTCGAGGCGCTGAAGGCGCGCGCCGCCCACCCCATCTACGGCTATACGGACGACGAGCCGGAAAACCGCCTGGCGGAGGTAAACTTCCTCAAGCGCCGCTTTGACCTGACGGTGGCGTCGGAGTGGATCCTTGCCAGCCCCAGCGTGGTGGACAGCATGCTCTTTTCCCTGTACGCGCTGACCGCGCCGGGCGAGCGCGTGCTCATCCAGCCGCCGGTGTACGGCCCCTTCCGCGAGACCATCCTGCGCGCCGGCCGCGCCGTGGCCGAGAGCCCGCTGGTGGAGACCGGCGAGGGCTGGCGCATGGACTTTAGCTCCTTGGAATCCGCTTTCCGGGGCGGCATACGCTGCATGTTCCTCTGCAACCCCCACAACCCCGTGGGCCGCGTGTGGACGCGCGATGAATTGGAAGCGCTGGCGGAATTGGCCAAAGCCTACAACGTGCGCGTCATCGCCGACGAGATCCACGCCGCCTTCGCCTTCGCGCCCCATGTGCACACGCCGGTGCTCTCGCTTTTGCCGGACGCGGTGATGCTCACCTCGGCCACCAAAGCCTTCAACATCGCCGGCCTGCGCCAGTCGTCCATCATCGTGGCGGACGAAAAAGCGCGCGAAGCGCTGAAAAAGGAGATGCACTCGGTCAACGCCGACCACCCCAACCTCTTCGCCATGGTCGCCCAGCGCGCCGCCTACGAGGGCGGGGACGACTGGCTGGACGGCTGCGTCGACTATATCCGTGAGAACCGCGACATGGCCTACGCCTTCTTTGCAAAGCGTCTGCCGGAAGTGGGGCTGCACCCGCTGGAGGGCACGTATCTCATGTGGCTGGACATGCGCAAGACGGGCGTGGAGCACGAAGCGCTCTTCCGCCGCCTCGTCGAGGTGGGCGGCGTGGGCCTCAACACCGGCCTGTTCTTCGGCGAGCAGGGCCGGGGCTTCTTCCGCCTCAACCTGGCCACGCAGCGCGCAAACGTGCAGGCGGGGCTGGAGGGCATCGAGCGCGCTCTGCGCTCCTGACGCAAGTTTCCCGGGCGGGAAGGAGCTCTCCCGCCCGGGCGTTCCAAGACTTAGGAGGCCAGACCCTTGTTCGGAAACAAGCACGAGAAAAAGCGCATGATCGCGCTCGACGCGGAACTGGACGGCATGCGCCCCAGCCGCATCATCCAACTTTCCTACCTCATCATCGACGGCCGCCGCATCCGGGGGAAGAACTTCTACTTTTCCGTGGACGCCATCAACCGCCACGCCCGCAAGGTGCACGGGCTGGGCGTGGGCCAGCTGCGCCGCCTCTCCGGGGGCGACCTGTTCGCCCACCACGCCGACGAGATCTACCGCGATTTTGCAAAGTGCGGCATGGTCATCGGCCACGACGTGGCCGGCGACATGCGCTATTTGCGCGACGAATTTGCCCGCATCGGCGTGAAATTCCCCGACATCCCCCGCTTTTGCACGCTGCAACACTACACCAAAGAGGCCAACATCCCCCTCAAGCAGAACCCCAGCAAGTTAAAGCCCCCGCGCCTGGAAGAACTGATGAAGCACTTTGGCATCACCCCGGAGCTGGTGACGCGCAAGTGCCGCAAGTGGTTCGGCGGCGGCGACCACTACCACGACGCCCGCTTCGACGCCGCCGCCGCCTATCTGTGCATGGTGGTCGGCGAGGAGATGGGCTGAGATTTAACGCGCCATATACGCCCCGCCAACATGCCCTTTGCGCGGGCGCTGTATGATAGGTTCGGAAGATCATCGACAGGAGGAGTCCCCCATGAAAAAACTGTTGGTTTTGCTGCTGGCGCTGACGCTGTGCCTGCCGGCCTTTGCCGAGGGCGGCGCGGGCATCACCCTCGTCCCCGCGGGCAAATTCAGTCCCTACGCCGATTTTGAGGACGACTGCGCCCGCGTCATCGACACTGGCGACACCGGTCTGGAGGGCGTGTTCGACATCCAGGGCAACGCCGTCATCCCCTGCGAATACGGCAGTATCAGCGACTACGGCGTTTGCAGCTACTACACCGTGCAGAACGAGAACGGCACCAACATGCTCGGCGCGCTCAACGCCGCGGGCGAACTGGTGGTTCCCATGGAGTACGGCGACATCGAATTCCTCTCCGAGAAGTGGGCCATGGCCGTGAAGCTCGAAGTGACCGACACCGAGCCCTACGACTACCAGGCGCTCTTCGGCGACGAGAACTACATCGTCACCGCCTGCGACTTCTACGACCTTGAAAGCGCCGCCATGATCGGCACGCTGACCCGCGAGGACGTCAACAGCGCCGAGGCCTACGGCGACTATCTCTTCATCGAGGACCGCGACGGCGTGGTGACCATCTACGATGCCGCGCTGGCCGCCGTGGGCAACGCCGAATCCCTCTACGAAGCCTATGGCAGCAGCGACGAGGGCGTCGTCTCCCTGACCACGGGCGACGTGGTCGTGCCCGGCTACGGCTTCAGCTCCGACCTGGGCGCCGGCCGCCTGGCCGTCTACGATGAAAACTACGACGACGGCATCGCCGACCTGGAAGGCAATATGCTCGTGCCCTGCGGCGAGTACGACTATATCTACGAATACGACCTGAACGGCTACGCCCGCGTGGAAAAGGACGGCAAGTACGGCCTGATCGACCTGAACGGCCAGCTCGTGGTGCCCTGCGAGTACGACAGCTTTGAGTCGCTCAACTACGGCGGCGACTACGTCTACGGCCTGAACGGTTACGCCTGCGTGGAGCAGGACGGCAAGTACGGCTACGTCTCGCTGGCCACCGGCGAGGTCACCTGCCCGGTCACCTACGCCTCCCCCACCATCATCGGCCTGAGCATGATCGTGCCGGACATCACCGGCGAGCTGTACATCATCGCCGCCGACGGCACCGCCACCCCCACCGCCTACGCCGAGTTCTACGAGTATCCCTCCGGCGACGGCACGCTTTTGAAGGCCATGACCGCCGAGGAGATGTGGGGCATCGTCGACTGGCACGGCAACGTGGTGCTCGATTTCACCTTTGACTACGCCTCCGCCGTGCTCATCGCCCCGGACGCCACCGCGCTGCTGGTGGACACCGACGAAGGCATGGCCGGCTACACCATCGAGGGCGGCCTCGCCGCCGCGCCGGTAAGCGCGGCCGAAGCGGCCGACGCGGAACCCGTTGCGGAGACCGCCGCCGAGGAAGCTCCTGCCGCGGAGGAAGCGGCCGACGCGGCCGACGCGGAGCCTTCCGAGGCCGGCGAACAGCTGCTGACCGGCCTGCAGGAGCTGCTGGGGATGTAAGCGGACAGATAAATAAGGACAGTGCGGGCGCGGCGACGCGCCCGCGCGCTTTCTTGGGGAGGAAACGGCCATGAAAAGGACGATCTGCGCGCTCATGGCGCTGGCGCTGTGCTGCGGCGCGGCGGCGGGGGAGATCGCCCTCGTCCCGGCGGGGTCGTTCAGCGACTACGCCTATTTCGAGGACGATTCCGCCTTCGTCATCGACGCGGACGGGGATTATCGGGAGGGGCTGTTCGACATCGAGGGCGGCCAGGTCATCCCCTGCGAATACGAAGCCCTCAGCGGTTACGGCGTAACGGGCTACTACGTGGCGCAAAGGGAAGAGGGCCTCAACGTGCGCGGCGCGCTGGACGCGGCGGGCAACGAGGTGATCCCCTTCCAGTACGGCGACATACGCTTCCTCTCCGAGCGCTGGGCGCTGGGCGTGACGCTGGAGGAGACGAGCATCCGCCCCTGCGACTATGAGGACTACATAGACGGCAAGGACTACAACGCCGTCTCCTACGACGTCTACGACATCGAGGGCGGCGGTTATGTGGGCTTTTTCTCCTATCAGTGCCAAGCCATCCGCGCCCATGGGGACTACCTCTACGCGCAGGACCGCGATGGGGATACCACCATCTACGACGAGACCCTGCGCGCCGTGCGCGGCGGCCTTGCCGACCCCTACGCATCCTTTGCCACGCTGGACGGCGGCGTGGTCGATCTGAGCACGGGCGAAACGCTGCTTTCCGGCTTCCTGTTCGGCGCGGAGCTGGGCGGCGGCCTGCTCTCGGTGACGGACGGCGAGGCTCTCGGCATCTGCGATACGTCCGGGCGCATGCTGACGGACTGCGTCTACGACCGCGTGTTCGCCGCCGACGCCAATGGAGACGTGCGCGTGGAGCGGGACGGGCAGTTCGGCCTTGTGGACAGCGCAGGCAGCGAAGTCGTGCCCTGCGGATACGACGCCATCGAGCGCCTTTCCTTCGGCGGCGAGTACGTCTATCGCGTGCGCGGCTATGCCTGCGTGGAAAAGGACGGCGCGTACAACTACGTCCTTCCGGACGGGCAGCTTTCCTACCCGGTGTTTTACAAGGATGTGGACATACTCGGCCTGAGCATGATCCTCACCGACATCTACGGCCAGAAGCACATACTGGCCGCCGACGGCGTGCGCACGCCGGTGGACTATGTCGAATTCGCTTCCTTCCCCGGCGGCGACGGCACGCTTTTGAAGGCGCGGGGCGCGGACGGGCTCTGGTACCTGATCGACTGGCACGGGAACCTGCTGCTCCCGGACGGCTACCCCTACGCCGTCTCCCTGCTCATCGCCCCCGACGGCTCGGCGGTGCTGGCCGAAGGCGAGGACGGCAAGACGGGGTACATCGTAACGCGCTGACCGCGCTGGAAAAGATCCAAAATCGGGAGCAGAACGCCCCGCGCCCGTGTCCAATGCTGTGCAAGCCCAAGAAACACGGGCAGTGAAACGGCCCCGCCTCTTGCGAAGCGGGGGCCGTTTCACTGTCAAAAAACCAAAGGAGAGCGCGAGAGGGCCGAAGCCCTTTCGCGCTCAGGATGTTGACAAAGTCAACAGACTGGCAGAGCGTTGAGAAAGCCCGCAAGCAAGGAAATTTTGCCAGCGGCAAAATTTGTCGCCGAAGGCGACTGGATTTGACGATCCCGAAGGGCTCGGCAAATCC
>DVGE01000049.1 GCA_018712885.1 Candidatus Pullichristensenella stercoripullorum
CACCGGCGACGCGCAGGCCGTGGGCGAGCGCGTGGGCGCGGAGCTGGGGCTGGACGAGGTGCACGCGCAGCTTTTGCCCGCGGACAAGGTGGAGCGCGTGGAGGCGCTTTTGAAAGAAAAGAGCAGCAAGGGCGCGCTGGTGTTCGTCGGCGACGGCATCAACGACGCGCCGGTGCTCTCCCGCGCCGACGTGGGCGTAGCCATGGGCGGCATGGGTTCGGACGCGGCCATCGAAGCCGCCGACGTGGTGTTCATGGACGACAAGCCTTCCAAGCTGGCCGACGCCATCCGCATCGCCCGCAAGACGCGCGGCATCGTGCGGCAGAACGTGGTGTTCGCGCTGGCGGTGAAGCTGCTGGTGATGGTATTGGGCGCGTTCGGCGTGGCCAACATGTGGGAAGCGGTGTTCGCCGACGTGGGCGTTTCCGTGATCGCCATCCTGAACGCCATGCGGGCGCTGCGCGCGCCGAAGGACGCATAGAAACGCAGATTTAAGCGGCGGAGCCTCTTCTCCGCCGCTTTGCCGCCGTCAGGCAACTGCCGAAAGCGACGGCGCGGGTTTTGTTCCGTTTGACAGGGATAGCTATCGCGCCCTTTGTATCCAATACCTTTGGATTACGCCGCCGTCTGTTTTGACCTCATTTTCGAGAATACCGCCATTTTTACGAATTGTCTTTGCCGATGCGGGATTGGCCTTATCACAGCACATCAATACTTCCCGGATGCCGAGTTTATCACATTCCTCAAGCGCCAGCGCGACCATATGCGTGCCAAAGCCCTTACCGCGCTCGCTTGGCCGTATGCCACTGCCAATATGCCCGCCTTCGAGCAGCAGGCGCCCATTCAAAAAATGCCGTATGTTGACTGCGCCTACAAAAATGTCCCTTTCCGTATCCAAACAAAAAAATGTGGAATCGGGAACCAAATCCCCTTCGGGCTTTTGCACATCTAACGTGGCGATATATCGCCCGGTGTCGCGGTAATCCGATTTTGCAATCGACCAAGGGACAATCTTTTCGCCAGAATTCGTCCACTCCCCCATCATTTCAAACAGCTGCGGTATATATCCCCTTTCCATTTTGACCAGCCGTAGCATAAAACCACCTCCACCCCGCGACGGGCCTTCGCTGAAACGATTTTAGCATATCTGTATTGCGCTGTCTATGCAAAAGCGCACCCTTTGGCCGAAAGCGTATACGCGCAGGGCTACGGGATATGTTCCATGAAGGGTATGGCAAACGCCCCACGCTTTTGCAGGCATGGGGCGCCGTGCACGGCGGGAAGGGCGTATTCCCGCCGCCGCTTTGTTATCCTTTGACCTCTCCGTAGATGCCCGCCTTCTGCGCGGCTTCGACGAGCGCCGCGCCGATCCTGTCCGGGGTATCGGCCACCACCGCGCCGGCTGCGCGCAGGGCGGAGACTTTGCCCGCCGCCGTGCCCTTGCCGCCGGAGATGATCGCGCCCGCGTGCCCCATGCGCTTGCCCGCCGGAGCCGTGCGGCCGCCGATGAACGCCGCCATGGGTTTCCCGGGGTGCGCTTTCAGCCATTCCGCCGCTTCCTCTTCCCCGCTGCCGCCGATCTCGCCGATGAGCACCATCGCCAGCGTCTCCGGGTCGTTGTAAAACGCTTCCAGCACCTCCACAAAGCCCGTGCCGCGCACCGGGTCGCCGCCGATGCCCACCGCCGTGGACTGGCCGATGCCGCGCATGGTCAGCTGGTCCACCGCCTCGTAGGTCAGCGTCCCCGAGCGCGAGACCACGCCCACGCGGCCGCGCTTGCAGATGTAGCCCGGCATGATGCCCAGTTTGCACTCGCCCGGGGTGATGAGGCCGGGGCAGTTGGGCCCGATCAGGCGCGTGGGCTTGCCGCGCAAATGTTCCTTGACCTTCACCATGTCCTGCACGGGGATGCCCTCGGTGATGCACACCACCAGTTCCATGCCCGCGTCGATGGCTTCCAATATGCTCTCCCCCGCCGCGGCCGGCGGCACGTAGAGGATGGAGGCGTTCGCGCCGGTGGCTTCGCGGCCTTCCCTGACCGTATCGAACACCGGCAGGCCGAGACATTCCGCGCCGCCCTTGCCGGGCGTCACGCCGCCGACGATCTTCGTGCCGTAGGCGAGCATCTGCTCCGCGTGGAAGCGCCCCTGGCTGCCGGTCATGCCCTGCACCAGCACGCGCGTATCTCTGTTTACGTAGATGCTCATGCGCTCGCCCCCTTTACCAGGCGGCAGGCCTTTTCCGCCCCGTCCGCCATGTCCGCCGCCGCGACGATGTTCAGGCCGCTTCCGGCGAGGATGGCCTTCCCCGCCTCCGCGTTCGTGCCCTCCAAACGCACCACCAGCGGCACCTTCACCGCCAGCTTGCGCGCCGCCTCCACCACGCCCTCGGCGATCACGTCGCAGCGCATGATGCCGCCGAAGATGTTGATGAAGATGCATCTGACCTTGCTGTCGGCAAGGAGGATGGAAAACGCGCCCGCGACCTTTTCCGCCGTGGCGCTGCCGCCCACGTCCAGAAAATTGGCCGGGCTGCCGCCGAAGGATTGGATGATGTCCATCGTCGCCATGGCCAGGCCCGCGCCGTTGACCATGCAGCCGATATCCCCGTCCAGGCCGATGTAATTGAGGTCGTACTTCGCCGCCTCCGCTTCGCGCGCGTCCTCCTCGTTGGGGTCGCGCATCGCGGCGACATCCGCGTGGCGGAAGAGGGCGTTGTCGTCAAAGTTGACCTTCGCGTCCGCGGCGATCAGGTCGCCCGCGCCGTCCACGGCCAGGGGGTTGATCTCCACCAGCGAGCAATCCTTTTCCGTGAACAGGCGGTAGAGGTTTTTGCACAGGGGGATGAACTGCTTGACCTCGGCGGCGCTGAGGCCGAGCTTCTTGCCCATCTCCCGCGCCTGGTAGCCGGTCATGCCCAGATAGGGGTCGATCTCCTGCGTGAATATTTTCTCCGGGGAGGTCTTCGCCGTTTCCTCGATCTCCATGCCCCCGGCGGGGGAGGCGATGAGCACGACGCGCTCCCGCGTGCCGTCCACGGTGAGGGAAAGATAGTATTCCCGCGCGATGTTGACGGCGCGGCTGACCAGCACCTTCTGCACCACGCGGCCCTGCGGGCCGGTCTGCTTCGTCACCAGCGTCATGCCGAGGATCTCGCCCGCCTTTTGCGCCGCTTCCTCCGGGGTGTTGGCGAACTTCACGCCGCCGGCCTTGCCGCGCCCGCCGGAGTGTACCTGCGCCTTGACGACGAAGGGCCCGCTTTGCAGCGTCCGGGCGACGGCCTCCGCCTCCGCGGGGGTCGAGGCCGGCCCGCCCTCGGGCACGCGCACGCCATAGGCGGAAAACAGCGCCGCCGCCTGGTATTCGTGTATCTTCATAAATTCCTCCTTACGGCAGCGTCACCGTCCACTTTGCCGACGCGCCCAGCTTCATGCCCTCGGTGAGGGCCAGCATGTTGACCTCTTCCGTCCCCTTGGGGATGTGCATCTTCACCGCCTCGCGCAGCGTGTCCTCCGGGGCGATGGCGAGCAATTCGTTGATCGCGCCCACGGCGACGATGTTCGCCGTCATCGGCTTTCCGACCACGCGCGCGGCCGTGTGGAGGATGGGCAGGGAAACGACGTTGTAACTGCCCAGGTCGTCCGGCTCCAGCAGGGACTTGTCGATCATGATGAGCGCGTCCTCCGAGGTGTTGGCGCCGAACTTGTCCAGCGACGCCTGCGTCAGCGTCAGCAAAAAATCCGGCTGCATCACCTTGGGGTAGGTGATCTCGTTTTCGTCCACCACGAGCTCGGCGCGGCAGAGGCCGCCGCGCGCCTCGGGGCCGTAGGACTGGCTCTGCGCCACCCGCTTGCCGGCGAGGAACGCCGCCTCCGCGAGTATGATGGAGCAGAGGATCACGCCCTGCCCGCCCGAGCCGGCAAAGCGCATCTCATAGCGCGTTTTCTTTTCCTTCACGCCTTCGCACCTCCCGCCGCCGCGATGATCTTATCGTATTCCTTCGTGTATTCGGGGCGCTCGCAGCGCGAGAGCTCGCCGTAGACGATCTTTCCCTTGAGCTCTTCGGCGCTCATGGAACGCGCCTTTGAGACGGGCACGGCGTTGTCGCGCTGCCACTTGAGCATCTCCACCGCGTCGCCCTTCTTGTTCTTGCGGCCGTAGTAGGTGGGGCAGACGGAGACGCACTCGACCAGGGAAAAGCCCTCGTGGGCGATGGCGTTTTCAATGAGCTTCACCGTCTGCGGCACATGGTAGGCCGTGCCCCGCGCCGTGTAGGTCGCGCCCGCGGCCTCGGCGAGCCTAGGGATGTCGAAATCCGGGTCGATGCTGCCGTAGGGCGCGGTGGTGGCGAAGTCGCCCGTGGGCGTGGTCGGCGAAAACTGGCCGCCGGTCATGCCGTAGATGTTGTTGTTGAACACCACCACGGTCATGTCGATGTTGCGTCGCGCGGCGTGGATGAGGTGGTTGCCGCCGATGGCGGTGGCGTCGCCGTCGCCGGTGATGACGACGATCTTCAGGTGCGGCTTGGCCATTTTGATGCCGGTGGCAAAGGCGATGGCGCGGCCGTGGGTGGTGTGGAGCGTGTCAAAGTTCATGTAGCCCGCCGCGCGCGAGGAACAGCCGATGCCGGAGACGATGACCACGTCCTTTTTGTCCAGCTTCAGGTCGTCGATGGCCAGCGCCACATCGCGCATGAGGATGCCGTGGCCGCAGCCCGCGCACCAGATGTGCGGCAGGCGCTCTTCGCGCATATATGTTTCAATGAGCCTGCTGGCCATTACCTTGCCACCTCCCTGATCTTTTTGTAGATCTCGCCGGGCTTTAAGATGGTGCCGTTGACCTTGCCGATGTGGTGCACCTCGCACCTGCCCGCCGCCACGCGCTCTACTTCCAGCTTCATCTGGCCATAGTTGAGTTCGGCGACAACGATGTGCTCCACCTGGTCGCAGATCTTTGCAAGCGCTTCCTCCGGGAACGGCCAGACCGTCACCGGGCGGAACATGCCGACGCGGAACTCGTCCAGCCGCGCCGCGTCCACCGCCGCGCGGGCGCTGCGCGCCGTGCCGCCGAAGGAGACCACGCACACCTGCGCGTCGTCCAGCCTGTACGACTCGTACTTTTCGATGTCGCCGAGGTTGTTTTCCACCTTTTTCATGATGCGCGTGCACTGGCGGTTGGCCTTGACCGGGGAATTGGTGGGGAAGCCCCAGTTGTCGTGGATCAGGCCGGTGATGTTGTAAAAAACGCCTTCGCCGAACGGCGTGATGCGCGGCACCTGCTCGCGCGGCACGATGTCGTAGGGCATGGACGCCTGCTCGGGGTCTGCCTTGGTCAGGCGGTCGAAGAGCTTGATCTCCTCCGGCTCAAAAAGCTCGATGCCCTCGCGCATGTGGCCGACGATCTCGTCCATGAGCAGGATCACCGGCACGCGGTATTCCTCGGCGAGGTTGAAGCAGCGGATGGTCTCCGAATAGGCCTCCTGCACGCTCCAGGGGGAAACGGCGATCACCGGATGGTCGCCGTGCGTGCCCCAGCGCGCCTGCATGTAGTCGCCCTGCGAGGGCGAAGTCGGCAGGCCCGTGGAGGGGCCGGAGCGCTGCACATCCACCACCACGCAGGGGATCTCCGCCAGCGCCGCGAAGCCTATGTTCTCCTGTTTCAGCGAAAAACCGGGGCCGGAGGTGGCCGTCATGGACTTGACGCCCGCCACCGACGCGCCGATGACCGCCGCCATGCTCGCCAGCTCGTCCTCCATCTGGATGAACTTGCCGCCCACGCGGGGCAGTTTCAGCGCGCAGCCCTCGGCGATCTCCGTAGAGGGCGTGATGGGATAGCCGGCGAAAAAGCGCATGCCCGCCGCCAGAGCGCCTTCGACCACCGCTTCGTTGCCCTGCAACAGCGCCCGGCGGTGCTTGCGCGCTGTTTTCGCCTCCTGCATGACCTGCGTCATTTCGCCGCGCCCCCTTCCGTCGCCGCGCCGCTCCATTCCTCATCGACGTCGAGCCATATGGCATAATCTGGGCAGCGCATCTCGCACAGTCCGCAACGCGTACATTTTTCCGGTTCCAAAATGCGTATCTTCTGTTTTACCAGCCCCAGCACCCCCTGCGGGCAGAACGCCACGCAGATGCCGCAGCCCTTGCACCAGCGCGCGTTGGTGAACACGCGCTTTCCTTCCCGTTCCATCATTCGCTCGCTCCTTTTGGGTCGTTGGAGTCACCTTGGGAACGACTACATTATAAAGGAAAGCATGTCAAAACGCAATAATTTTGGTGAGTTTTTGGTAGAAAATCCTGCAAAAATATTTCGGAAGGGAAATGTTAATGCGCAGCCGTTAATGAAAAAGCGGCGGGCGCGCGCAGCGTCCGCCGTTGGGCAGCCGGAAGTCAGTCTTTGCATGCCTGCCGCGCCTCCAGATCGCGGAAGAAGGCGAATCCGCCGGCGGATACGTAGCTGGAGAGGAACGCGGTGCAGATGTACATCAGGAACTCGTAGATCGCCGTTTGCAGGGATGGGGCGACAGCGCAGCTGGCGGGCGGTGGGGCGGCTGTTCCCTTCGGGGCATACGCTCGCTCCCGCCATGTTTTTCTCTGACATGCGCTTCCCCTCCCCCAACGCTCCGGGCTACAAAAGCGCCTCGAAGCTGTAAAATTCGACGCCGTGAAGCTCTGTGTTCTGCAACTGGCGATGGCCGAGGCCGGTGTAGATCTTATAGGCGGCGATGTTGTCGCGGGCGCAAAGATAGCGCATGGACTGCACGCCCTTTCCGCGCAAAAGCTCCATGCCGCCGAGGAAGTAGGCCTTGGCGCGGCCCCTGCCCTGCTGCGAGGGCGAAAGACAGAAGCGGCAGGCCTCCACAGCGCGCTCGGCGGGCGTCCAGGAAATGCCGAGGCCGTCGAGGTCGTAGGGGTGCATGTAGGTGATGGCGGCGACGATCTCGCCGTCCTCGCGCCAGACGTAAAGATAGCCGTTTTCAAGGTCGTCGCGGATGGTCTGGGCGTTGGGGTAGTCCTCGTCCCAGTGGGAATGGCCGCTTTGGTTGGCGGCGGCGGCAGCGGCGCGGTAGAGGGCGAGGACTTCCGCCGCGTCCGCGTTCGTGGCCTGTTCCGGCCTGTTCATGGTCGTTCCCCCTTTTTTCGTCACTCCACGGCCACCAGGCGCAGCGATTCCACGCCCGGCACCTGCGAAAGCGTATCGAGCATGGCGTCCAGCGTGTCGCTCAGTTCCGAGATGTCCATGGAGATGGTGACGCTGGCGCGATCGTGGATGGGCAGGCTCTGGGTGATGGTGAGTATGTTGACGGCGAAGCCCGTGAGCCGGTTGAGCACCTTGGAGAGCACGCCGCTCTGGTGGTCGAGCATCAGAAGCAGCACGGCCTTGCGCCCGGCGGTGAGGCTGGTGGGCTCGATGACCTTGTCCTTGTATTTGTAATACGTGCTGCGCGAGATGCCCACCTGCTCGCAGGCGCCGCTCACCTGCTGGCAGGCGCCGCTCTCCAGCAGCCTGCGCGCCTCGACCACTTTGAGAAAATAGTCCGGCAGGGCGCTTTTTTCTACGATGAGATAATCCTTGAGCATGGCGACGCCTCCTTTTCTATATGATACCATATTCACAGCCGCAGGGGAAGCGGTTTTTTCATCGCTTTTCAAGCGGGCGCAAATGTGCTATACTGTCTTTATCACAAAGCGGCGCGCGGAGGGAGACAAAGGATGTATTACGAGCCGTACAAAAAGCGGCGCGGCGGCGCGCGCAGGGAAGAGCGCGAACGGCGCGGCGGCTGTCTGCCTCGGGCGCTGTGGTTTTTCGTCAAGCTCCTGTTCAAGCTGGCGGTGCTGGCGCTTTTGCTGGCGGTGGTAGCCTACGCGCTGCCGCCGGGCCTTTTCAACGTGGAGCCAAAGGCCGATCTGAGCCTCGCCTCGGGCCTGCCGGATTCGCACGTGAACATACTGGTGCTGGGCGTGGACGCCGACCGCGGCGCGGGGCAGCGCTCGGACACGATGATGATCGCCTCGGTGGGCTACGGCTCTTTGAAGCTCACATCCATACTGCGCGACACGATGGCGGACATCGACGGCCACGGGCGCGGCAAGATCAACGGCGCTTACGCCTACGGCGGCGCGGAGCTGGCCATGCACACGGTGAACGAGACGTTTCAAATGAACATCACCAAGTACGTGGTGGTGGACTATCTGACCATCGCGCGGCTGGTGGACGCGGTGGGCGGCGTGGACATCGTCATCTCCGAGGCGGAGATGGAGCAGATCAACGCCAACAACGCCCGCTACGCGGGCTCGCAGGACATCGCCGAATTGCTCGGCTACATGCCCGCGCCGGTACGGGAATACAGCGAGGACGGCGCGACGCCCGTACACCTGGACGGTTTGCAGGCGCTGGGCTACGCGCGCATCCGCAAGCTGGACAGCGACTTTATGCGCACATCGCGGCAGCGGCGCGTGGTGCAGGCGGCGCTGACGGCGCTGCGCGGCAGGCTGTACGACCCGAGGGTGTACGTGCGGCTGGCGGACGTGCTGTTCAACACCATGGAGACGAATATGGGCGCTGTGGAGATCGTCTCCCTGGGCATGAAAGCGCTGGTGGGCGGCGAGATCGAGCAAATGCGCCTGCCGGCGGACGGCACATACGACGACAACGGCTCGAGCATCTTTATCGACGAGGCGGCCAACGCGCAGACGCTGCGGGAATTCATCTACGGATAGGAGAAAACGCCATGGGCTGGACGAAGATCGACCGTCGCGCCTGGAAGCGGGAAGAATTTTTCCGCCACTACCACGAGGACGCGCCCTGCTTTTACAGCATGACCGTATCCCTGGACGTGACGCGGCTGCGCGCGGCGGGGCTGCGGCTGTATCCGGCGATGCTCCACGCGCTTTCCACCATCGTCAACCGCCACGAGGAATTCCGCACGGCCATCGTGGGCGGAGCGGTGGGCGTGTACGACGTTCTCTTCCCCTGCTATACGGTGTTCCACCCGGAGACGGAGACATTTTCCAACCTCTGGACGGCGTACCGGCCGGACTACGCCGGTTTTCTGGCGGCTTACGAGGAGGATCTGCGCCTCTACGGGCATTTGGAGGGGTTCGCGCCCAAGCCGGGCACGCCGGAGAACATCTTCACCGTTTCGATGCTGCCATGGGCGAGCTTTGAAGGGTTCCATCTGGAACTGCCCCGGGGCAACGACTACCTCTTGCCCATCTTCACCATGGGCAGGATGCACGCGCGCGACGGGCGGACGCTTTTGCCGCTGGCCCTGCAGGTGCATCACGCCGTCTGCGACGGCTTCCACGCCTGCCGGCTGGTGCGCGAGGCGCAGGAGCTGCTCGACGCGCCGGAGGCCTGGGGCGGATAAGGAAAAGCGGCGGAGGGATGCTCTCCCCCGCCGCTTTTCTTCGCCGCGTTCTTCAGCGATACGCGCGAATGAGCGCCTGCGTGCCCTCGTCGCCGTGACCCTGCGCTTCCAGCGCGCGGAACATGGCCAGCACCTTTTCCAGCACCGGCAGCGGCACATCGCGCCCGCGGGCTTCGCCGTCGGCGAGCGTCATGTCCTTGATAAAGTGCTTGATGAAGAAGCCGGGGGCAAAGTCGCCGTGGGCGCTCTTGGGGCCGTTGTTGGAAAGCTGCCAGGAACCGGCCGCGCCGCCGGAGATGGCGGAAAGCATCTCGTCCACATCCAGGCCCACCGCGCGGGCGTAGGCCACGGCTTCGCACGCGCCGGCCAAAGTTCCGGCGATGGCGATCTGGTTGGCCATTTTCGTATGCTGGCCGCTGCCGGCGGGCCCCATGTAGCGGATGGACTTGCCCATGGCCTCGAAGATGGGCATGGCGCGCTCGAATGCCTCGCGGTCGCCGCCGACCATGATGGCCAGCGTGCCGGCGCGCGCGCCCGTGTCGCCGCCGGAAACGGGAGCGTCCAGGGCGGGCAGGCCCTTGTCCGCGGCCTCTGTGTAGATGCGCTGCGACAGGCGCGGGCTGGTGGTGGTCATGTCGATGACCAGCGTGCCGGGGCGAGCGTTGGCGATGATCCCCTTTTCGCCAAAATAGACCTCCTCCACATCCGGGGGAAAGCCGACGATGGTGATGACCGCGTCCGCGTCGCGCACGCAGTCGGCGACGTTCTCGCGCCAGACGGCGCCGGCGTCGAGCGCTTCGAGCGCCTTGGCGCGGGTCCTTGTGTATGCGTTGACTTCAAAGCCATGCTGCAAGAGGTTTTTGACCATGCCGTTGCCCATGACGCCGACGCCAATAAAGCCGATCTTCATCCGCTGAGACCTCCTCGTTGCCCGGGGGCGATTTGGAAGTTAAATTCGCCGCCCGACGGCGGTTTTCCTGCCGGAAAGCTCGACAAATTATCATTCTTATAGTATAATCATTCTCGAATTATCAATGGTATGTGTGAGGACAAATATGACGCATCCTTTGGAACGGTGGTTTTTGTATTTCGCCATATACAGCTTTATCGGCTGGGTATATGAGAGCATCCTCTGCTCGGTGGCCGGCAAAAAGCTGGTCAACCGCGGCTTTCTCAACGGGCCGGTGTGCCCCATCTACGGCACTGGGGCGGTGGCGGTGGTGTTCGTCCTTTCGCCCTTGAAGGACAGGCCCGTTCTGCTCTTCTTCGCCAGCGCCGCACTCACCACAACGCTGGAATACCTGACCTCCTGGGCGATGGAAAAGCTCTTCCACGCCCGTTGGTGGGACTATTCCAAGCGCTTTTTGAACATCCACGGCCGCGTGTGCCTGCGGGGGTTCGTGGCCTTCGGCGCGATGTCGGTGCTGGTGGTGCGCTATGTACACCCGCGCGTGGCGGCGCTGACGGCGCATCTCTCGGCCACGGCGACGCACATACTCGCCTCGGCGCTGGCGCTCCTGTTCTGCGCCGACCTGACGCTGACGCTCATCACCGTGCTGGGGCTGGACAAGCGCCTGCGCGCCGCGCGCGAAGCCTTCCGCGAGCAGCTGGAGGAACGCATCCCCCACCTGCGCGGGCTGCACGCCTTCCAGATGAAGCGCCTCTCCCGCGCCTTCCCTTCTCTGGACTTCACGCGCTATCACGAGGAGTGGCTGCGGCTGCGGGAACGACTGCGCCACAAGCCGCTGCGCATGGATGGCGATAAAGACGGTGAGCGTTCATAGCAAAACGCGCATTTTGAAAACATTTGGTTAAACTGCGCCGGAAGGCTTGACAGGAAGCGCCGGTTATGGTATTCTCTTGATGGTTAGTTGAAACTAACCACGCGCGAAGAAAAACGACCCGGTACGGCCATGCGTCCGGGCAGGACCTCCGCTCCGCGCGTGCAGTTCCGGGCCCGTCCCGGCGCGCTTTGGACCGGCGCGCGGGGAACGCGGCGGGCGCGGCACGAAAGCAGTATCCTCTTCCCCGCTCAAGGGCGCGGACGCGCGAGCGTTCGCGGCGGAGGAGAGGATAGCCGCCTCCTTTAAGGCCGGCGCGACGGTGAAAGGGCCGTCGCGCCGGCGCTCGTTTTGGGGCAAAGCGCGAAAAAGCCGCCGGCGGAAGGCGGGCGGCTCGAAAGATCACTGCTTGTCGAACATGCTCAACTGTTGCGTGAAGGACGTCTTCCAGCGCGAGGCAAGGCGGTGGAACTCCTCGGCGTCGATGGCGCGGAAGGGCTGCGCGCCGCGGGCGACCAGCGCGTGGTTGCCCGGAAAGCCGGTGAAGGCGTACAGCCAATCGCACAGGCCGCGCTTGAGCATGTCGCTCTCGCCGCGCTTGCCATCGTTGTTGAACACGAAGGCCGCGCGCGCAAGGGCGAGCACCAGCTTGTTGCGGGCGATGGCGTGCGATACCGTGAACAGCGCCTCGGGATGCTCCAGCGACAGCGCCGCCATGCGGCCGTCGGCCAGCAGCGCGCGCATGGGTTCTTCCCCGATGTGCCCGAGCAGGCCGCCGGCGGGCACGTCGATGAGCGTGCCGCCCACTTCGGCCACCAGCGTGGCCGCCACGCGGGAAACGCCCAATTCGCCGCCGGTGACGACGCTGTACCCAAGGTCGCGCGCGCCGCGCACGATGCCCTCGATGCTCTGTCGCATCTCCGGCGTGGTCTTGACGCCGCTGACCCCCAGCACCGCCACGGCGGGGCGGTCGAGCAGCGCGCGCTCGCCGGCGAAGAACAGCGCCGGCGGCGCGGCGGCGCCCATGCGCGCGCGGAAGTGCGGCGGATAATCATCGTCGAAACAGGTGATGATGCGCACGCCCTTTTGCAGGAAACCCTCGAGCGCGTAGGTGAGCTGCACGCCGCGGTGCAAAAGCGTATAGAGGCGGTAGGCCTCCTCCTCGCCGACGCCCAGGAGCATCATCAGGCCGCTGATGTCCACATGCAAAAGCGCGCCCAGGCGCTCGGCGGCGCTGGACTTGACGCGGGCGAGCAGGCGGGCGTATTCCGCCGTGTTCAGGGGCCGCGCATACTCGGCGCGGTCGGCGGAGAGCGGGATGGTCAGGAGCATGGTGGCAAAGGCGTCGTCGTTGTACATAAGATCCCCCCATGGCGCGCGTAGGCCGCGCTTCGACTTCATTATACCACAGGGAGGGCGCGTCTTCAACCGCCCAGCGCCTTGCGCAGCTTTTCCAGCGCCTTTTTTTCGATGCGCGATACGTAGGAACGCGAGATGCCGAGGGCTTTGGCGACCTCGTGCTGGGGGCGGGGCGCGCCGTCGAGAAGGCCGTAGCGCATTTGAACGACGCGCTTTTCCCGCGCGTCGAGCAGGGGCGTTCGCAGAAGGCGCAGGG
Source organism: Candidatus Pullichristensenella stercoripullorum (assembly GCA_018712885.1). Taxonomy (GTDB): domain Bacteria; phylum Bacillota; class Clostridia; order Christensenellales; family Aristaeellaceae; genus Pullichristensenella; species Pullichristensenella stercoripullorum. The sequence continues at coordinate 12,763 of DVGE01000049.1, forward strand.
CGCGGGCGGATTCGATAGCGGTCTCGGCGGCGTCGCTGACCTCGTTTTTGTCCGTGCCCAGCAGGTCGGTCAGGCGCACCTCGTTGCCTTCCTTGTCCATGCCGATGGGGTCGTCGAGCTGCACGGTGCCGCGCGTCTTGCGGCCGGCGCGCAGCTGCATGAGGATCTCGTTTTCGATGCAGCGCGAGGCGTAGGTGGTGAGCTTGCCCGCCTCGGGGCGGAAGCTGCTCACCGCTTTCATCAGGCCGATGGCGCCGATGGAGACCATGTCGTCGGCGTCGAGGCCGCTGCCCTGATATTTCTTGGCGATGTGCGCCACCAGGCGCAGGTTGTGCTCGATGAGCGCGTCGCGCGCGGCGGGGTCGCCCTCGCCGAGGCGGCGGATGTATTCGGCCTCCTCCGCGCTGGAGAGGGGCTTGGGAAACGAACTGCGCCCCGTGATGTGCAGGATCAGCGCCCAGAGGTCCTCCGCCGCCCAAAGAAGCGCTTCGCCCAAAAACTGCATGGCTCCTCCCCCTCCCGGCGCGGCTGGACCGCCGCGCCTGACGGGGCATACTATGCCCGCGGACAGGGCGTTGAGAACGCGCGGGGCGCGGCGGTCCGACGCGATGCGCGCGCTTGCAGCGGCGCGCTCAGCCCTCGGGCGGGGCCGGCTTTGGCGCCGGGGCGCTGCGCTCTTTGAGCGCCGCTTTGATCTGCGCGAGGAGCTGGGGCACCATCTCGATGATGCGATCCACGGGCGCGTAGGCCTGCGCCGGCAAAAGGCGCACCTGGCCTTCGCTGACAACGATGAAGCCCACGGGCTGCACGCTGACGCCCGCGCCCGTGCCGCCGGCAAAGGCCGGCGTCTCCACCGCCTGTTTCGCGCACTTGTATTCCCCGCCGCCGGCCACGAAGCCGAAGGCCACGCGCGAGACGGGGATGACGGTGGAGCCGTCGGACGTGGCGATGGCGTCGCCGACGACGGTGTTGACATCCACCATATCGCGGATGTTTTCCATGGTGGTGGTCATGAGGTTCTCAATGGGATGCCTTTCCATGTGCATGCCTCCTGTTGCTTTCCCAAATGCCCGCGAGGGCCGCGAGTATAATATGCCCGACGCGCAGGGAGACGATTCCCGCGAGCTCGCCGTCGACGCGCCGCGCGTGGAAATCCGGCCGCACGCGAAAGACGACGCGCGCGCCCGTGGCCGCGCCCACGGCGTACAGGAAGGAACGCATGCCGCCGGCGGCCAGCGCCGTGGCCGCGGCGTCGGCAAGGCCCAGCTCTCCCTGGGCGCGCAATTCCTCGAAGCGGACGTAATGGAGCAGGCGGCGGCCGACGGCCCAAAGCAGCGCGGCGTCGGGGCGATGTTTGGACTTTGCCTCCGGCGCTCGCCGCGCCTTTTCGCGGCCTTTGCCAGCGCGGACGCGCGACAGGCGCAGGGCGACGTTTCCCGCGAAGGGGAACACGCCAAGCGCCGCGCCCATCCGCTCCCCCGCCCGGGCGCAAAATGCCAGCTTCAGCGGCGTAAGCGCCACAAGCGTCGCCGCGAGCAGGGCGATGGCAAACGCGCGCATGCCCTCACCTCCCGGAAACAGTTTGCCCACGGCGCTGGAAAAATCCCCCTCGGGACATGAAGTTCATTTTTTCTTTACAAAGGCGCGGCGCGGGAGTATAATGGAAGAAAACGGAAGGGAGGGCTGCGTGTGAAGGCGTCGTTCAGACGTGAGCTGCCGGTGTTGGCCGCCATCTTCTTTTTCTGGTTTTCGATGTACACCTACCCCTCCTTCTTCTCCGCCTATGTCTCCGACCGGCTGATGGCCCCGGAAGTGATGACGGGGCTGATCGTCGGCGCTTACGGCTTTGCGCAGATGATCCTGCCCATCCCGCTGGGCATCGCCTCGGACTGGACGCGGCGGCGCAAGCCCTTTGTGGCGCTGGGCTTCATTGCCTCGCTGCTGGCCTGCGCGGGGCTGATCGCGGCTGAGGCGCTGGCGGCGCGCGGACATGTGGGAACGCTCACGCACGCGGTGGCGCTCCTCGCCCGCGGCCTTTCCGGGGTGACGGCGGCGACGTGGGTGTCGTTTTCCGTGCTCTATTCCGCCTCCTACGAGGCCGACGAGATCGCCCCGGCGGTCAGCCGCCTGATGGTTCCGCAGTATGGCTCGCAGATCGTGGCCATGCTGCTGGGCGCGCAGCTGGCGCAGCGCGTGGGCGAGACGGCCGCCTTTGCCCTGGCGGGGGCGGCGGCGCTTTTGGGGCTTTTGCTGATGCGGCGCGTGCCCGAGCGCCCGCCCGAGGGCGAACGGCTGACGCTCAGGAGCTTTGCCGCCGTGCTCTCCGACCGGGGGCTGAAGGTGGGCACGCTGCTGGGCACGCTGTTTCGCCTCGTCTGCTGGGGCACGGTGCTGGGCTTTGTGCCCAACTGGGCGCGGGACGTGGCGGGATTTTCCGTTTCGCAGCTGGGCTATCTTTCGGTGATGTACCTCTTGCCCAACACCGTCATGGCGCGTTTGAGCGGGGCGTATCTGGCGCCGCGCTTCGGCTTTCGCAAAGTGCTCGCGGCGGGGTTCGCCATTGTCGCCGCAGCCTGCTTCCTCTACCCGCGCGCCACGGCGTTTTGGGGGCTTCTGGCGGTGCAGGGACTGTTCGGCGTGGGCATGGGGCTGATTTTGCCCCTGACGCTCTCCGCCGCCATCCGCAACATCCCCGACCACCGGCGCGGGGCGGCGATGGGCGTGTATCAGGCCGTGTACGGCGTGGGCATGTTCATCGGGCCCGTGGCCGCGGGGTGGATCATTTCGGCGCTGCCTACGGCGGCGGAGGGCATGGCGGCGAACTTCTACGCCAACGGCGCGCTCTCGCTGCTGGGCGCGGGGCTGACGCTGCTGCTTTTGCGGCGCGGGGACTGAGGGGTTTTACATCTGGACAATTCTCGCTCTTTGTAATTACAAATCCGTTAATTCACATTCCCGCGCTTTACGCCGCCTTGAAAAGTGTTGTAAGATGGTCAGAGCAATGCAACCTTCGCGCGTTCGCGCGCGTCCAAGAGCTGTAACGACCGCTAAAACAACGAGGTGGAAAAAACAAATGAAAAACACTTTCCGTGCCGCGCTTGCCGCGCTGCTGGCGCTGCTGCTCCTGCTCGGCTCCGCTTCCGCCGTGATGGTGGACGAGGACGGCTACCTGGAGGAGATCCTGCTCGAGGACGGCGAACAGATCGAGTTCAACGACTCGCAGGCGGACGAATCCTTGCAGGCCTCTATCGACAAGGTCAATGAGATGCAGCACATACTGCTGCTGGGCATTGACGCCCGTCCGGGCCAGACCACCGGCCGCACGGACACGATGATCATCCTCACCGTGGACACCAACAACCAGAAGATCAAATTGATGAGCCTGATGCGCGACATCATCGTCGCCATCCCCGGACGCGAAAACAATCGCCTGAACGCGGCCTTCGTGTTCGGCGGCGCGGATCTGCTCTTGCAGACGATCGAGGAGAACTTCGGCATCCACATCGAGCACTATGTGGGCGTCAACTTCTCCATGCTGGCCAGCCTCATCGACCAGCTCGGCGGGCTGACGCTGACGGTGGAGAGCGAGTATTATATGGATCGCATCAACGCCGTCATCAAGGAGGACAACAAGGTGCTGGGCGTCGACGTCAACGACGGGCTGCTCACCCACGCCGGCGAGCAGCTGATGACGGGCAAGCAGGCGCAGGCATACGCCCGCTACCGCTACGGCACCTCCGACGGCGACTTTGGCCGCACCGCCCGCCAGCGCGAGGTCATCACCAAGATCTTCCACAAGCTGACGGAGATGTCCCTGGTGGAGCTCTCGGCGCTGGCCGTGTCCAACATCGACAACGTGGTGACCAACCTCACCCTGCAGGACATGATGCTGCTGGCCCCGGCCATGCTCTCGCTCAAGGACGCCGAGATCGAGGAACTGCGCATCCCCGTGGACAATGGCTACAAGTTCCAGACCGTGCGCGGCATGTCCGTGATCGTGCCTGATCGCACCAAGACCATGGAAGCCATCGCCGCGTTCCTCAACGAGGGCTAAATGCGAAACAAACGGCGGCTTTTGCGCGTGTTCGTCGCGCTGGTCTGTCTGGGGGCGGTGATGTTCGTGGCGCTGGTGGGCGCTGTGTGCTATTGTTCCGGGCTTGAGCGCCCGGTCTCGCCCTCGGATTGCATCATCGTGCTCGGCGCGCGCGTGCGGCCGGACGGCACGCTCTCCGACAGCCTGCGCTACCGCTGCGAAGCGGCGCTGGAGGCGTGGCGCGAGGGGCTGGCCCCGGCGATCATCGTCTGCGGCGCGCAGGGCGGGGACGAACCCATGCCCGAGGCCGTCGCCATGCGCGGCTGGCTCGCGGCGCAGGGCGTGCCGGAAGCAAACATCGTGTTGGAAGACGCCTCCTTCAACACGGAGCAGAACCTCGAAAACGCCAAAGCGCTGATGGACGAGCGCGGCTGGAAAAGCGCCGTGGTCGTCACCAGCGATTACCACTTGCAGCGCGCCCTGTGGCTGGCGCGCGACGCGGGCATAGACGCCTGCGGCATCGCCGCCGAATCGCCGCACCCGCTGCCCATGCGGATCAAGGACCGCGTGCGGGAGGCGTGCGGCTGGGGCATGTACGCGCTGCGAAAGATATTCCGGAGATAGAAAAACGCCCGATGCGAGGAACATCCTCACATCGGGCATTTTTGCGCGTTCAGTTTTCTTCCAGGGGGATGACGGGCGCTTGCACGCCGAGGTATTTGCTCAGGCAATCGACGAGAAAGCCGTGGTCCATCACGTCCGGCAGACCGGAGGCCAGCGCCACGGCCACCATCTCGCCCGTCTTCAGGCGAATGGGAAAGCCGCCGCCGCAGAAGACGTACTGGCGCGGGTCGAGGCCGCAGGCTTCCACGCTGTTGCCGCCCAAACCCTCCGCGACGCGCGAGGCCAGCGAGCTGCGCTCCATCAGGCGGACGGAATTGTACTTGCGCGTCATCCAATTCTGGTTGTTGACGGCGGTGCCCTCCGCCGCGTACTGGAAGAGCACGCAGCCGGTCAGAGACCAGATGGCCACGCAGACCTTCGCCTCGCGGCGCTGCAATTCGGCGACCATGAGGCTGCCCAGCTCCCAGGCGGTCGCGCGGTCGAACGTTTCAAAGCGCAGCAGCGCTTCCTGTTGCGCGCAGGTATCGCGCATCGTTGCAAGATCCATATCCTTCACCTCGTCTGTTCGCCCTGTTTCAGGGGGCGCTCTCTACTCTTTCTCTTTCGATCTGTCGCTTTCACCGTTGAGGATCTCCCGCATCTCATCCGCCCATTTCTTCCGCATCGCATGCAGGCGCTCCTGTTCGGCGTACATCTTTTCCCGCCGCGCCCTTTCCCGCGCGAATCTTTCCTCGGCTTCTTTGGCTCGCGCCCTTTGCTCGGCGAAGTAGGCTTCGCGCGATCTCCGGCTGAAGGGCTTCCAGAGAAAAGGAGATGGTTTTTGCGCGGGGCTCATCTTGTTTGCCGCGTAGTCTATCAGCGATAACTTTTCAAGATAGTCCGTGAACCATCCCATATGATCGACCCCCTCCTGGATATTATAACACATCCGCCCTCGCCTGTCTGCCCCCCAGGGAATAAAAATACCGCGTTCCCATCGTGGAGAACGCGGCGAACATACGCTTGTCAGGTCAGGGAGGCGACGAACTCCGCCATGCGGCGCACGCCCTCGCGGATCTTTTCCTCGCCGACGGCGTAGGACAGGCGCGCAAAGCCCGGCGCGCCGAAGGCCTCGCCCGGCACCACAGCCACGCACTTCCGCTCAAGCAGGAGGCTGGCGAAGGTATTCGAGGAGTCGATGACCGTATCGCCGCAGCGCTTGCCGAGCACGCCGCGCATGTCCATCATCATGTAAAACGCGCCGTGGGGCAGGTCCGCGGCCAGGCCGGGCACATCGTTGACCAGTTCGCACATCAGCTTGCGGCGCTCGTCGAAGGCGCGCACCATATCCGCCACTTCCTTGCCCTCGCCGGAGATGGCCGCTTCGGTGGCGTACTGGGCGATGGAGTTGGCGTTGCTGGCCGCGTGGCTCTGGAAGGCGGACATGGCCTTGATGATCTTCGCGGGGCCGGCGGCGTAGCCGATGCGCCAGCCGGTCATGGCGTAGGCCTTGCTCGCGCCGTTGACGACCACGGTCTGCTCCTTGATGGCGTCGCCCAGGGAGGCGATGGAGACGTGCTCGCAGCCGTCGTAGATGAGCTTTTCATAAATCTCGTCGGAAATGACGTAGAACTGCTTTTGCACGGCGAGCTCGGCGATCTTTTCGAGCGTTGCGCGCGGGATCACGCTGCCGTTGGGGTTGCTGGGGCTGTTGAGGATGAGCGCCTTGGTCTTGTCCGTGACGCGCTTTTCGATCTCCTCGGGGCGAACGATGAAGCCGTCCTCATGGTGGCAGGGCACGAACACCGGCGTGCCGCCCACCATCTTCACCATTTCCGGGTAGCTGACCCAGTAGGGCGAGGGGATGAGTACCTCGTCGCCATCGTTGACCAGCACGCTCAGGGCCGTAAAGAGGGACTGCTTGGCGCCGCTGGAGACGATGATCTGCGAAACGTCGTAGGCAAGGCCGTTGTCCTTGAGAAATTTCTCCGCGATCGTCTTGCGCAGGGAAAGCGTGCCCGGCACCGGGGTATAGCGCGTCCTGCCCTCGTCGATGGCGCGATGCGCCGCCGCGCGGACGTATTCGGGCGTATCAAAATCCGGCTCGCCGGCGCCGAAACCGACCACGTCCTTGCCCTCGGCCTTCAGCGCCTTGGCGCGCGTGTCGATGGCCAGGGTCGCGGAAGGGGCGATCTGCGCCGCTCTGCGTGAAATTTGCAACATTTTTTCTACCTCCAAGTCGTCCTGTTCCCCTTGGTATTTCGTCAAATGATGGAAAACTCCTGCCTTGCGCGCAAATTTTACCTCATTTTCCCCCGTGAAGCGCGTATATTTGCAAGTGGGCGCCGTTTCTTGCCCAAAATGGGCGTTTAACACAGTTTGCTTTACACATCTTTCAAAACATGCTATAATAAATCGTATTTTTCCGATGGGGAGGCTATGACATGGAGTTTGACCGCATGGGCGTTGAAGAGATCAAACAGTCCATACGAGAAAAGCTGGAAAATAATTTTGGCTGCGGGCTGAGCGACGCCACGCCGCAGCAGCTGTACCAGGCCGTAGCGCGCACCGTGCGCGACGAGGTGATGCGCCGGCGCACCGCTTCCCGCGGCGTGCGCAAGACGGAGCGCAAAAAGAAAGTATACTACCTGTGCGCCGAATTCCTCACCGGGCGCGCGCTCCATTCCAACATCGTCAACCTCGTCAACGAGGAAAACTATGCCCGGGCGCTCAAAGAGCTGGGCATCAATGAAGACGCCATCTTTGAGCTGGAACCGGAACCGGGCCTGGGCAACGGCGGCCTCGGCCGTCTGGCGGCCTGCTTTCTGGACGCCCTGACCACCATGGAGCTGCCCGCCATGGGCTGCACCATCCGCTATGAGTTCGGCCTGTTCCGCCAGAAGCTCATCGACGGCTATCAGGCCGAGGTGCCGGACAACTGGCTGGAATCGGGCAATATCTGGGAGATCCCGCGCCCGGACGAGACGGTGGAAGTCCACTTCGGCGGCCGGCTGGAGGAGTATACCGAGAACGGACGGCTCAAGTACCGTCACCTCGACTACAAGACCGTGGAGGCCGTGCCCTACGACATCCCCGTGGTCGGCTACGACAGCTGCATGGTCAACATGCTGCGCGTGTGGTCGGCGCGCTCGAAAAAGCAGATCGACATGGCCTCGTTCAACTCCGGGCAGTACATACGCGCCATGGAGGAACGCGAATTGGCCGAGGTCATCTCCAAGGTGCTCTACCCCAACGACAACAACTACGAGGGCAAGGAGCTGCGCTTAAAGCAGCAGTACTTCTTCTCCTCCGCGTCCATCCAGTACGCCGTGAACGATTTTATCAAGGTCTACGGCTACAACTGGCGCATCTTCCCGGACAAGGTGGCCATCCACATCAACGACACGCACCCGGCCATCGCCATCCCGGAACTGATGCGCATACTGGTGGACGATTACGAATTGGACTGGGATTTCGCCCAGGACATCTGCTACCGCACGTTCGCCTACACCAACCACACCGTCATGCAGGAGGCGCTGGAGCGCTGGCCGGAGGACATGTTCCGCGTGCAATTGCCGCGCATCTACATGATCCTCAACGAGATGAACCGCCGCCTCTGCCAGGATTTGTGGGACGCCTTCCCCGGTCAGTGGGACCGCATCGCGCAGATGTCCATCCTCGCCTACGGGCAGGTGCATATGGCGAACCTGGCGGTGGCCTATTCGCACTCGGTCAACGGCGTTTCCGCCATCCACACCGATATTCTGCGCAAGCAGACCTTTCGCGACTACGCCATGCTGCAGCCGCGCAAGTTCGTTTCCATCACCAACGGCATCACTCACCGCCGCTGGCTGATGCAGGCCAACCCCGCCCTGTCCAAATTGCTGGACGAGGCCATCGGTCAGGCCTGGCGCCGCGAGCCGCAGCGCCTTTCCGACCTGTTGCCCTTTGCCGACGACGCCGCCTTCCGCGAGCAGTTTGACAAGGTCAAGCACGCCAACAAGGAACGCCTGGCGCGCTTTGTCAGGGCGCATCAGGGCGCGATCATCGACCCGGACACCATCTTCGACGCGCAGGCCAAGCGCCTGCACGAGTATAAGCGGCAGCTGATGAACGCGCTGGGCATCCTCATGTTCTACAACCTGATCGTGGATCATCCCGAAGTGCAGTTCACGCCGCGCACCTACCTGTTCGGGGCCAAGGCTTCGCCGGGATACTACCGCGCCAAGCTCATCATCAAGCTCATCAATTCCATCGGCGAATTGGTGAAGAAGCACCCGCGCGCCTCAAAGCTGATCAACGTGGTGTTCCTCGAAAACTACTGCGTGTCGCTGGCGGAGCTCTTGATGCCCGCCACGGAGGTGTCTGAGCAGATCTCCACCGCCGGCAAGGAGGCCAGCGGCACCGGCAACATGAAGTTCATGATGAACGGCGCGGTGACCGTGGGCACCATGGACGGCGCCAACTGTGAGATTCACGACGCCGTGGGCGACGACAACATCTTCATCTTCGGCCTGCGCGCCGAGGAAGTGGAGGAGAATTACTCCAAGTATCGCGCCAGCGAGATCTACGAGACCAATCCCTCCATCCGCCGCGCCATGGACCAGCTCATCAACGGCGAGCTCTGCCCGGAGAACCACCAGCTGTTCCAGGAGCTCTACCACGCCCTGTTGTTTGGCGATAACGGCGGCATGGCCGACCCCTACTTCGTGCTCAAAGACCTGCCCGCGTTCCTCTCCACGCAGCGCCGCGTGGGCGAGGCCTATCTCGACCGCGACAAGTGGCTGAAAATGGCTGTTACCAATACCGCCAAGAGCGGCATCTTTGCCGCCGACCGCACCATCGCGGAGTACAACGAGAAAATTTGGCACCTGGAGCCTCTCGAGCTGTGATCTTTCATGATTCCCGCGACGCGCGCTTTCGCTTTCCCGAAGGCGCGCGTCCGTTGGGTGAAACGGTGCGTCTCTCGGTGCGGGCGGATGGCGCAAGGGCCGCGACCTTGAGACTGTGGAAGGACGGGCGCGAATGGCGCGTGCCCATGGCGCGCGTGTCCTCCGACCCTACGCTCTTCCCTGAGCACGGCCCCCGGCATGTGGAGCGGGCGCACGCCATATCGCCGCGGCCGGGCGAGGACGTGTTCACCTGCGAGGCCGCCCTGCCGGAAGATACCGGCAGTTTGTGGTATTACTTCATCCTCGAATACGACGATGGCGACGCGCTGCGCGCCGCGGTGAACGCTTCCGCGCTGGCGGACGAGAATTTGCGCGCGCACCCCGTCTCGCCGCTGTATTACGGCGACGCGCGCGACCACTGCTACGGCGCGGGCGAGGTCTACGGCTACGAGCCGCCGAGCTACCAGATCACTGTGTACGACCCCGCGGGCGAGGGCCCGGCGTGGATGCGCGAGGCGACGATGATGCAGATCATGGTCGACCGCTTCCATCGCGCGGGCGAAAAGGACCAAAAGGATCTCGCGCCGTGGTGCTATTATCACAAGGACTGGTACGAGTGGCCTGACCTCAACCTGGAACTGGACGCGCAGGAGCATTCCGCCAACGACTTTTTCGGCGGCGACCTGCGCGGCATCGAGGAAAAGCTGCCCTACATCGAGAGTTTGGGCGTGACGGTCTTGTACCTGAACCCCATCTTCCGCTCGCCCTCGAACCACAAGTACGACACCGGCAACTATTTGCAGGTGGACCCCTCCTTCGGCACGGAGGAGGATCTGCGCTCCTTGTGCGCGGCGGCGAAGAAGCGCGGCATCCGCGTGATCCTCGACGGCGTGTTTTCCCACACGGGCGCGGACAGCGTCTATTTCAACAAATACGGCACCTACGGCGAGGGCGCGGGCGCGTACCGCGACGAAAAGAGCCCCTACCGCGCCTGGTACCGCTTCCGTTCGTGGCCGAAGGACTACGACTGCTGGTGGGGATTTACCACGCTGCCCAACGTCAACGAAATGGACAAGAGCTACCGCGCCTTCATCAACGGCGAGGACGGCGTGGCCGCGCACTGGATCAAGGCCGGTGCCGCCGGCTGGCGGCTGGACGTGGCGGACGAACTGCCCATGCCCTTTTTGCGCGAACTGCGCCGCCGCGTAAAGACGACGGACGGCGAGGCGATGCTGCTGGGCGAGGTCTGGGAAGACCCGACCAACAAGATCGCCTACGGCGAGGCCCGCTGCTACTGCGCCGGCGACACGCTCGACAGCGTGATGAACTACCCCCTGCGCGAGGCGGTGCTGGCGTTTTTCACCTTTAAGATCGACGCCTACGCCCTTGTGCGGCGCATCGAGGCCATGCGCGAGAGCATGCCGCCCTCGTTCTTCTATTCGCTGATGAACCTCCTGGGCAGCCACGACAAGCCGCGCGCCATCAATGTGCTGGCCGACTGCGGCAACATGCAGCCCGAGCGGCGCTACCGCTTCCCGCTGGAGTTGACGAAGGAGCAGTACGAGCGCGGCAAGCGCCGCCTGATCGCCGCCTGGACGCTGATCTGCGCCCTGCCGGGCATGCCTTGCATCTACTACGGCGACGAGGCCGGGCTGACCGGCATGGCCGACCCCTTCTGCCG
>DVGE01000050.1 GCA_018712885.1 Candidatus Pullichristensenella stercoripullorum
GTTCGTACTCAAACTGCGGGGCCGCTCGGTATTCGACGTGCCCGTGGAGGTGGAGTACGGCGACCAGCTTTTGACGCTGGTGACGTGCAGCTACAACGACGACGACGGGCGCTACATCGTCGCCCTGCGCAAATTGCGCGAAGGGGAGACGGAAGAGGAGATGCGCGCGCTGATGGAGGAGGCGCGGTAAGGGCCAAAAAACATTTTGCGGCGGGAAGCAAGCGCCTCCCGCCGTTGTTTTGTGGTCATTTTTTGTTCTTTTCGCTCCCGCGCCGCGCGGAGAGGGCCATCACCAGCGCGCCGGTGAGCGCGGAGAGCGCGCCCCAGCGGACGAGGCCGGACCAGAAGCGTATCTCGGCGTATTCCTGCGTGCGGATAAAGATGGGCGCGGCCGCGGCGCTCGTGAGCTGCCAGAAGCGCTCGGTGATGGAGGAAAGCTCTACCAGCACGTCCGGTATCCACTCGGTAAAGACGTACATCGGCCCGATGGCCAGCGTCAAAACGCCGTAAGCGGCGGCGAGCAGGGCGGCGTAGCCCAGCGCCAGCAGAAAGAAACGCGGCAGAAGGCCAGGCAGCATATCGCGGAAATACTCTGTTTGCAGACGCGCGCGGATGTTCGCGCCAAAGCCGGCGGCGCGGCAGTTGAGACGGCGCAAGAGGTACAAGATCAGGTAGAGGCCGAGGACGATGGCCAGCGCGCGGGCGACGATGCCGCCGCGCATGGCCTCCTTGTCCGTGTCGGTGAAGGTACCGCCAGCCTGCCAGTTCTCCGCCGCGTCCTCAAAGGCGCGGGACGCGCCCGACTGCGGCAGGGCGGCGCCGCAGACCTCGACGATCTCCATGGGCAGGCGGTCTTCGGCGGCGCTTGTGTAGGGGATGTAGGCCGCGTACTGCTCGTATTCCCCCACCGAGCGGCGGTAGCGCACCGTGCCGATGACCTCGTAGCGCTCTGTGCCGATGGTCAATTCGCGCCCGATGGGGTCGGCGGTGGGAAAGAGCTTGAAGGCCAGCGGCTCGTCCAGGACGATAAGTCGGTCGCCGTCTCGCAGTTCCTGCTCGGTCATCAGACGGCCGGAGACGAGGTAGCGCGGATAGACCGAAAACCAGTTTTCGCCCACCGCCGTCAACGTCGCCGTGGCGGTGCCGCCCTCGCCGGAGAAGGCAAAGCCGTAGTCCCGCGCGGCGATGGAGGCTGCCGAAAGGACTTCCAAGAGGTCTTCCTCGACGCGCGTCTGCCATGCCTCGCAGAGCTTTTGCAGCGCGCCGGTCTCTTCCTGCTGCGTCGTCTGTTCCTCCTGCCCGGACGCTTCCGGCGCGGCCTCGTCCGTGGGCGCGACGATGCAGTACTGGAGCACGGAGGGCTGCAGCGCGAGCATGCACAGCCCCGCGGCCATCAACAGCGCGCCCAGCGCCAGCAGCCATTTGCCGCGCGTTTTCCGCTTCTTTTCCATATCAGTTCACGTACTCCATGACGGTGGTGTTCTCGCCGATCTCGCGGTCCTCCATGTAGGCGATCTGCATATAGCTGAGGTCCTCGGCGACGCTGACGGTGCCCTCGGCCTCGGCCAGCACGGTGACGGACTGCTTCTGCGTCACAAGACTGTTGACGCCAAAGGCGCTCTGCGTCTGCTGGACGGTATATACGTAGCGGTCGTCGCCCGCGCCGCGCACGGCGCTGGAGGGGAGCAGCGTGGTGTTGTCGTTCGAGCGGTAGCTGACGCGCACGGGGATGTCCTCCGCCAGCATGGCGATGGAGCCGCCCAGATCGCGGATCATGCGGCTGGAAAGCTCGACATCGGCGTAGGTATCGCCGGAGACGGTGACGCCGGTGGAATCGACGCTGCCCTCCGCTGTGCCGCCGCGGGCGCTGTCAAAGGTGATGTCCGTGCCGCGGGAGATGGTCAGCGTGGTCTTGCTGGTGTCGATGCGCAAAACCGGATCCTCCTTCTCCGGGCTGAAGGAGTAGGCGGGGCCGGAGGCGTCGAAGGTCTCCCCGGCTTTGACGTTGACCTCGGTGATATAGCCATCGTCCGGAGCGGTGACGGTCTGCAGCGTAGAGCGCAGGGCGCGCAGATCGACCATCTGCCCTTCGTAGTCCTTCATCTGCTGTTCGTACTTCTGCTTATCGACGATGTAGGCGCGCGCCGTTTCGGAGATATTGTAGCGCTCGGCGGTCTCCATGGCGGCCTCGGCTTCTTTGAGCGCCTGCGCGGCGGCCTCGTGCGCCGCCCACGCCTCGGCAAGTTCCTCGCTGGCGCCCTCGGGCAGCGTTCCGTTTTCTGCCTTCAGACCCTCGACGGCGAGCAGCGCGTCGCGGGTGACGCGCGCGTCGAGTTCGGCGTTCTGCGCCTCGGCAAGCGCCGTGTACGCCTCGGCCCAGGCCTCGTCCGTGGGGCGCAGGCGCAGATTGGCGTTCTTGCGCTCGAGGTCGGCAAGCTGGCCGGCCGCCTCGTTGTAGCTCTGGCGCAGCGTGTCCATATTCTTTTCATAGTCGGCGATCTCGGCGGTGAAGAGCGTGTCGCCCTTCTCCACCTCACTGCCGGGCTGCACCTTCACGGAGGTGACGGTCAAGGAGACGCCCTGCGCGTTT
>DVGE01000051.1 GCA_018712885.1 Candidatus Pullichristensenella stercoripullorum
CAGGATCTCATACAAGCCGTCGCTCACGCGCGCGCCCTCCTTATTGATAAAATCCCCCATCTATCATAGCATGAACGTGTTAAATTCCCGTTGAAAATCGCCGTGAACGAAAAATGCCGCATTTTTCCGTCCCTTCCCGCGCCGTTCCGTGTTATAATATCGTGGGTAGGTGGTTTCATTTATGGAAGTAACAACCGCGATGTATCTGACGGTCTGCCCCCTGATCTTTCTGGCCTCGCTGGTGGACGCCATCGGCGGGGGCGGCGGGCTGATCTCGCTGCCGGCCTATTATCTGGCGGGATTGCCGCCGACGCTGGCGGCGGGCACCAACAAGCTCTCGGCCTGCTTTGGCACGCTGGTGGCCACGCTGCGCTTCGGCAAGGGCCATCGCCTGCTTTTGTGGCCGGCGCTGTTGGCCGTGGCGGGGGCGCTGCCGGGCGCGTTCGCGGGCGCGGAGCTTCTCAAGACCATGGACGAGGACACCATCCGCATGATCATGCTCATCGGCGTGCCGATCATGGCGCTGGTGGTGGCCTTCAAGCGCGACACGCCCGCAAGACCGCGCGAAATGACGCGCGGCGTGTACGCCATGTGCTTTGGCGTCGGGCTGGTGTGCGGCTTTTACGACGGCTTTTTCGGCCCCGGCGCCGGCACGCTGATGATCATGCTGTTCACCTGGGTGGCGGGCATGGACATGGTGACGGCCTCGGGCACGGCCAAGCCGGTCAACCTCGCCTCCAACCTCGCCTCGCTGACCTCGTTTTTATTGAGCGGCGACGTGCTTTTCCGCCTCGCCGCGCCCGCCATCCTTTGCTCCATCGCCGGCGGCTGGCTGGGCTCGAAGCTGGCCATGCGCGTGGGCGCGCGGCTCATTCGCTTCGTGATGCTGGGCGTGCTGGTTCTTCTGGTGGGCAAGCTCGCGTATGAATGGCTCGTCGCCGCGTGAACCGATCGGCCGCCGATTACGTCTATATTACAAGTATAAACGTGGGAGGGTCTTCATGCAGTTGCGTTTCCGGCGCGCTTTGTGCGCGCTTCTGGCCCTTTTGCTGCTGGCCTCGTCGCCGGCGCTGGCGCTGGGCTTCATCTTCGGCGATGGCACGGACGCGCCCGCCGCTTCGTCCATCGAGGACGACGGCATGCTGCGCGTGTATTTGAAATCGCTGGGCGACCCGGCTTCTCTGGGCATGACGCTGGCCGGCTCCTATACCGTGGAGGGCGACCGCGGCTTCCGCTTTGACCGCGATACCGCCATCGTGCTGGCCGCGGACGGGGAGAGCGTGCTCCTCAGCGTGGGCGGCCTCACCATCGACATGGGGCCTTCGATGACGCTGACGCGGCAGGCCGTGACCGACGGCGGCGAGAACGGCATCTACATCCACGAATCGGAGAAGGACGCGCTCTTTGAGGGCGACCTCCATGTTTCCGTGGAGGACGGCGGCCTGCGCTGCATACTCACCATCCACATTGAGGACTACCTCAAGGGCGTGGTGGCCTACGAGATGAGCGATTCCTTCCCGCTGGAGGCGCTCAAGGCGCAGGCCGTGGCCGCGCGCACCTACGCCATGGGCCGCAAGTGGGTCAGCGCCGCGCGCGACTACGACGTGGTGGACACCACGCAGGACCAGGTGTACAAGGGGCTGGACGCGGACTATACCAATGTCATCGCCGCGGTGGAGGCCACGCGCGGCGTGGTGGGCACCTACAACGGCGGCTTCGCCATGTGCTACTACACCGCCAGCAACGGCGGGCAGACGGCGCTGGCCACCGACATCTGGGGCGGGGAGGGCGACTACGGCTACCTGGCCATGGTGGACGACCCCTACGATCTGGAAAACCCCGCCAGCCTTGTAAACAGCGTTTCCTTCGCGGGCGACGTTTCTGACAACGCCGCGCTGAAGGCGATGCTGGACGAGGGCATCGCGGCGCTCGACCTGCCCTATGCGGACGTGGCGCTGGAAAGCGTCGTTTCCATCGAGCCGGCGGAACCGAAGTTCGAGGGCAGCTACATGTATACGAAGCTGCGCTTCACCCTCTCGGTGTCGGCCATGCTGGAGGGCTGGTACGCGCAGGAGGGCGACGCCTACGCGCCGCTGTTCACGGACAGCTCGGACTTTTCGCCGGAGATGCTGGCCTCGGCCACGGGGCTGGCGCTGGCGCGGCGCGGGCGGCTGGGCCTCCCCTACGTCTACCGCCATGGCCGCGAGGTGCTGCCGGAGACGGTGACGGTGGACCTGTCCGTGTACGATCAGATCAAGGACGGACTTTCGCTGGGGCTGAACGGCGGCGATTACGAGCTGATCAGCGTGACGCAGGAAGAGGACGGGCGCTTCACCATCTCCATGCGCCGCTTCGGGCACGGCGTGGGCATGAGCCAGCGCGGGGCGCAGTGGATGGCCGGGGAATACGGCATGAGCTATATTGAGATCCTCAACTTCTACTACCCCGGCATGACGCTGGAGACCATCGACTGGCCCGAGGTGGCGCTGACGGCGCTGGAAGAGCTGCCCGAGAGCATCGGCTTTGCCCGGGCGCGGCCCACGCCGACCCCCACCCCCGCGCCGCTGCCGGCGCTGGAGGAGGGCGAATACTACGCCTCGGTGGTGCTGGAGACGCGCTCTTCTTCCCTGAACGTGCGCGAGCAGCCCTCGACGAGCGCGCGCATCGTCGCCGCGCTGGACTATGGGCGGCGCGTGATCGTCTGCGAGGACGCGGGCGACGGCTGGGTGCGCATACGCACCGCCGAATTGCAGGGCTATGTGAAGCTGGAATACCTGCAGGCGGAATGAGGCCATGATGGGGCGGGGCGCGTTCCCCGCCCCGCGCGATAGACCAAAGAAGTTTCGGCGGCGCGGCCGCCCGGAGGACACGTGATCCAGAAGACGACACTGGCAGTCCTGCTGTTTGCGTTGTTTGCGTCGGTTTTCGCGGCCGGCGCATTTTCCGTGTCCGGGGCCGCCCCGGAAAGCGCCGCTCTGCCCGCCGACGCGCACGCCGATGTGACGCTCAACGGCGGCGAGCAGCGCTTTACCTTCTCCCCCGCCGCCAACAGCGTTTACAGCGTCTATTTCTTCCCCGACGGCGAAGGGGCCGCCGTGGACGCGCGCCTCTACCAGGGCGGGGCGCTCATCGCCACGGGCGGCGGTTCTTTGCGCCTGTTCGAAGCCAGCCTCAGCGCCGGGGAGACCTACGAGCTCGCGCTGGGCGGCACGGGCAGCGGGCGTCTGGAAGTGATGCGCGCCACCCTCGGGCGCTGCTTTGAAAAGCCCATCGAGCTTGCCGGGGACGAGCTGGCCTATGAAAAGCTGCTGGTGCGCCCCGGCGACGCCCACTGGTACGCCTTTACCGCCGGCACGGGCGGGCCGGCCACCATCCACGCCGAGCCGGAGGGCGCGCAGGAGCTCGTGCTCAGCGGCCTGCTGATGGACGCGGAAGGGCGCGTGCTGGAGGACGTGGGCGGCGGCGCGGGCGGCTTCGTCATCGACTGCGAGCTCGCGGCCGGAGCGCGCTACTATGTGCGCGTATCGGCGCTTGACGACACCACCGGGGCGTACCGCCTCACGGTGGAACAGGACACCGCCCGCGCCGCGCGGCCGGAGGCGGTGACGCTCTCGGCGCAGGAGCTGGCGCTGGACATCGGCGGGGCGGCGGCGCTCATCGCTTCCGTGTCGCCCGCGGACGCGCACCCCACCGTGACGTTTTCAAGCTCTGACAGCGCCGTGGCCACCGTTTCGCAGACGGGCGAGGTCTACGCCGTGGGCGCGGGCGAGGCCGTGATCACCGCGCGGGCCTGGGGCGGGGCGAGCGCCTCCTGCGTGGTGCGAGTGGCGGGCGTGCCGCTCTCGGGCATCGGCTTTTCCCAGAGCGCCCTGACGCTGCGCGTGGGCGAGAGCGTAGGCACCTCCCTGGAGTTCTACCCGGAAAACGCCTCCGACCGGCGCGTGGTCTACAGCGTGGGAAGCGCGGATATCATCTCCGTCTCCCCCGAGGGCGTGGTCACGGGCCTTGCCGAGGGCACGGCGCGGCTGGTGGCCGTGGCCGTGGACGGCGGGCACACGGACATCCTCGAAGTGACGGTCGAGCCTGCCGCCGCCAAGCTGCGCGCGCTCATCGTCGGCCAGCAGATGTACGAAGAAGGGGTCAACAGCGTGCGCGTGGGTTCCATCAACACCGCGCAGAGCGTCTCCTTCCTCTTGCAGAACCAGAGCGTGGACGGGGAGAGCTATGAGACGACGGTGCTGCTCGACTCCGGACGCGCGGAAACGCTCGCCGCCATCCGCACGGCCTTCGCGGAGGCGAAGGAAGGCGACATTTCGCTGTTTTACATCACCTGCCACGGCTATTACGCCCACGGCATGAGCTTTTTTGAATTGTACGACGGTTCGGTGATCGCCGCGCGCGATCTGGAGCGCGAATTGCGCAAGGTGCCGGGCACGGTGGTGGTCGTCGCCGACTGCTGCGGCAGCGGCGGACTCATCGGCAGGGCCTCGACGCTGGAGGAGTTCAACCGCGGCATCGTGCGGGTATTTACCGGGCGCGTGGGCGCGCCGGCGCTGACGGGCAGCAAGTACAAGGTCATCGCCAGTGCCTCGCTGGATCAGGACAGCTACCGCATCAGCTTCGACGAGAACATCACCGAGAGCGACATGGCCACGGTGCTGGCGCGGGCGCTGTGCGACGGGGCGGGCTGGAGCCTCAGCGGGAGCCGCCGCGCCGCCCTGCGCGCCGATACGGACTACGACCGGCAGATCACCTTCGGCGAGATCGGCGCCTACCTTTCCCGCCGCGTGCCCTGGTATCTGAACGTGGCCGGGGAACTGGCCGGGGCTTCGACCGCCTACGTGCAGAACGTACAGGTATATCCCGCGGGCGACCCGCTGGTGCTCTTCGGGCGGCAGGGGCAGTGAGCGCCGCCATAGCACACGAAATGACATTTCTCTCGCGGATTTATGTTAAATCTTTGAGAAAAGTTTTGCTTTGCAGGAATTGCCTTGCGCTTCGCGAATCGTATAAGTTAGCGTATTTTCGAAACGCATATAGGGTGAGGGGGAATTTTCGTTTCCAACGTGATCGTAGCGAAACATGCCGGATTCTGTTTCGGCGTGCGCCGGGCGGTGGAAGCCGCCAGAAGCGCCGCGCCCGCATGGACGCTCGGCCCCGTGATCCACAACCCGCGGGTAGTGGCGGAGCTGACGGAAATGGGCGTGGTCAGCGCCGACGCGCCGGAGGATATCCCCCAAGGCGCGGTGGCCGTGGTGCGCTCGCACGGCGTGGGCCGGGAAACGCTTTCGCGTTTACGCGCGCGCGCGCGCGAGGTATGCGACGCCACCTGTCCTTTCGTTGGGCGCATCCACGAAATGGCGCAGGAGGCGGAGGCTAGGGGCGTGCCGCTGATCGTGGTGGGCGAAGAACATCACCCGGAAGTCGAGGGCATTCGCGGCTGGACGCGCGGGGAAAGCTACGCCGTGGCCGACGAAGAAAGCGCCCGCACGCTGCCAAAGATGGAGCGCGCGCTGGTGGTATCGCAGACCACGTGCATCCTCGAACGCTTTGAGCGCGTATGCGCGGCCATGCAGGAGCGCGTGCGCGATATGGAGATACGCAAGACCATCTGCCCCGCTACGCGCGAGCGGCAGGAGGAAGCCGTCCAACTGGCAAAGAGCGTGGACGTGATGTTGGTGGTGGGCGGCAAGGAGAGCTCCAACAGCCGCAAACTGTTTGAGCTGGTCAAGGCGGTTTGCCCGCGCTCGCACTTCATTGAAGGCGCGCGCGAGGTGGAAAATACATGGTTCCAACAAGCAGACCGGGTGGGAATTACAGCCGGCGCCTCTACGCCGGATTGTACAATTAAGGAGGTAGCAGCAAGAATGAACGACATCGAGAAGCAGGTCACTCCGTCCGAGGAGCAGCAGGCCGAGGCCAATTCCACCGAATCCGACTTCATGGCGGATGTGGAAAAGTCCATGGTACAGCTCCGTCCCGGGCAGACGATCACGGGTACCGTGGTGCAGATCACCAATGACGAGGTCTGCGTCAACGTCGGTTACAAGGCAGACGGATTGGTTAAGAAAGCTGACCTCTCCTCGACCGATGTAAAGGTTGGCGACGAGATCGAAGTCGAAGTCGTCAAGGTCAACGACGGCGAAGGCAACGTGCTGCTTTCGCAGCGCAACATCGTCAACCGCAAGATCTGGGACGAGATCATGGCCAAGTATGAGTCCGGCGAGTACGTCACCGGCACCGGCAAGGAAGCCGTCAAGGGCGGCCTGCTGGCCGACGTGATGGGCATCCGCTGCTTCATCCCCGCCTCCCAGCTCTCCCTGCGCTATGTGGAGAAGATCGAGGAGTTCGTGGGCCAGGAGCTGACCCTGCAGATCATCGAAGTGGACAAGCCCAAGAAGCGCATCGTCGCTTCCCGCAAAAAGGTGCTGCTGGCTGAGGAAGCCGAGCGCAAAAAGGCCATTTGGGACGCGCTGGAAGTCGGCAGCGTGGTCAAGGGCGTCGTTCGCCGTCTGGCGGACTTCGGCGCGTTCGTCGACATCGGCGGCGTGGACGGCCTGGTGCATGTGACCGACCTGAGCTGGGGCCGCGTGCAGCATCCCTCGGATGTGGTCAAGGTCGGCGACGAGATCGACGTGAAGATCCTCAACGTGGACCCCGCCCGCGAGCGCATCTCCCTCTCCTATAAGCAGACCCGTCCGCGTCCGTGGACCGTGGCCGGCGAGAAGTACCCGGTCGGCTCCATCGTCGAGGGCAAGGTCGTGCGCATCACCACCTTCGGCGCCTTCGTGGAGCTCGAGCCCGGTCTGGACGGCCTGGTGCACATCTCCCAGTGCGCCCTCACCCGCATCGCCAAAGTCGAAGACGCGGTCAACGTCGGCGACATCGTGCGCGTGAAGGTGCTGGACGTCAACACCGAGGCCAAGCGCATCTCCCTGTCCATCAAGGAGGTCCTCGAGGACGAGGCCATGGAGCAGATGCCCGCCGGCAACGACTTGGATGAGTACGCCATCGTGGACGTTCCCGAGGCCATCGAGGATGAGCCCGAGGCCGTGCCGGTGGAGATCCCCACCGCCGAGGCTGAGACGGAAGAGGCTCCCGCCGAGGAATAACAACAGTATCGCGGCGCGGCACGGCATGTTTGTCGTGCCGCGTTTTCATATCACGATGGGAAAGGTCGTTTTCTATGCCACAGATGGAAATGCTTTCGCTTTCCTCCGCGCGCGACGGGCTGGAATTGCCGCTGCTTGTCTGCGTTCCGGACGGCGAGGCGCGCGCGGTGGTGCAGTTTTCCCACGGCATGTGCGAAAACAAGGAGCGCTACGCGCCGTTTATGGAGTTTCTGGCGGCGCGCGGCTTTGCCTGCGCTATCCACGACCATCGCGGCCACGGCGCGGCGGCGCTGCAGCGCGGGGAG
>DVGE01000052.1 GCA_018712885.1 Candidatus Pullichristensenella stercoripullorum
TCTTCCTCAGCCTTGAGGGCGCGGGAGGCCATGCCCAGATCGACGGTGCCTTCGATGGTGCCGGTGACGCCGGTGGTGGAGTCAGACTGCTGCACGACCACGGTCACGTCGGGGTTGAGGGCCATGTAAGCCTCGGCCAGCTTCTCCATGACGGGGGTCACGGAAGAGGAGCCGCCCACGGTGATCTCGCCGGACACGCCAGCGGCGGTGTAAGCCTCGGCGGCGTCGTTGATGGCGATGTAGCCTTCCTCGTTGATGATGGCCTGACCTTCAGCGGACATGATGTAGTTGAGCAGGTCCTGGGCGATCTCGCCGACCTCGCCGTAGGTGGTCACGACGAAGGGACGGGCCAGCGTGTAGGAGCCGTCCTTGATGCCTTCGACGGTGGCGGCGTTGCCATCGACGGAGACGGCCTTGACGGTCTCATTCAGGGAGCCCATGGAGACGTAGCCGATGGCGGCGGGGTCGCCGGCCACGGAGGTGAGCATGACGGCGGTGGAGTTGGTGATGACCGCGTCCACGGTGGTCATGTCAACATCGTCCTGCTCGACGCCGGTCAGTTCGACGAACGCGCCGCGCGTGCCGGAGCCGTCCTCACGGGACATGACGGTGATGGTGCCCTCAGCCGCGAACGCGACCGCGCAGGTGAGCGCGAGAGCCAGGACGATGGCAAACAGCTTCTTCATTTTGATTCACCAAACCTTTCTTTGTTGGGGCAATCTGTTCTTTCCTTGCCACGGCGAAAGAATAGCATGCCAACGTTGGAAGGTTGTCGGTGAATTGTCTTGAACAGGTTAAATCTGTTGAAAACAGGGCTCTCCCGGCGAAAGTTTACTTGCGCGAAACTGGGCGGACACAAGTGAAAAAAGCGGGCAAATTTCAAGTTGCGAACAGCAGCGCCCAGCGCTGGAGCAGCCGTTTCAGCGCGCTCCATAGGTCGCGGCTTTCCACATCCTCCCCCGCCAGCAGCGCCGTTTGCGCCGCGGGCGTTCCTTCTATATACAGGGTCGCCGTGCCGATGGCCTCGCCCTTTTCGAGGGGCGCGCGCACGCCGCCGGGGAAATCGTACTCCACGCGCCATGTCTCGCCCTTGCCCACGGCGGCGGCGAGGCCGCTTTCCGCCACGGCCGTCACCGTGCCCGCCATGCCGCCCTCCACGGCGGCTTCGCAGGCCGTCTCCCCGGCGGTGAGCGGCGCTTCCAGATGGTAGTTTTCAAAGCCCCAGTCGAGCATGCGCCCAGCCTCGTCAAACCAGTTGGGGCAACCGAGCACCACGCCGATCAGTTCCATGCCATCGCGCTCGGCGGAAAACACCAGGCAGCGCCCCGCGCCCGAGGTATAGCCGGTCTTGCCGCCCGTCGCGCCGGGATAGGTCGTGAGCAGGCGGTTTTTATTGGAGAGCACGCGGGAAAAGTCGTTGCCCACCCAGGGGATGGTGGCCTTCTGCGTGCCGGTGATGCGTCGGAAGTCCCCGTTTTGCATCGCCTGCCGAAAGATGCGCGCGAGGGCGAGGGCGCTGGCCTCGTGGCCGGCGGCGTCGAGGCCGTGGGGGTTGACAAAATGCGCGTCGGCGCCCAGTTCCGCCGCGCGCGCGTTCATCCGCGCCGCGAAATCCTCCACGCTTCCGGCCACGTGCTCGGCGATGGCGACGGCGGCGTCGTTGCCGCTGCGAAGCAAAAGGCCGTAGAGCATCTCCTCCATGGTCAGTGTCTCGCCCACGCCCAGATAGATGGACGTGCCCGGCACGCCGCTGGCGTTTTCGGAGGCCGTCACCGTTTCGTCCAGCGAGCAGCTCTCCAGCGCCAGCAGCGCGGTCATGATCTTCGTGGTCGAGGCCATGGGGAAGCGCTCGTTTTCGTTCTGGCCAAAGAGCACGCGGCCGCTTTTTGCGTCGATGAGCACCGCGCCCTTGGCGGCGACGCTCAGCCCTTCCGAAGCGCAGCTGTCCGCGTCCAGGGGCAGAAAGAGCAATAAAAGCAATATGCAGACGATCCTCTTCACGGCGCGTCCCTCCCCCATACACATACAAAAAGCATATGCGCGCGCCGTCACGCTTTTGCCCGGCTTTGCCGCGAAATTCTTCCACTTTGCCCCCCGCGCAGGCGTTGACATCGGCGCGGCGGTGCGTTAAAATGTTATTTGGACAAGCATCGCGGGCCGCCGGCACTGGCGGCGTTTGGGAATAAATATGCGGGAGGCGTATATCCATGCGCATCGAGACCAAGTGCGTGCAGGCGGGCTACCAGCCGGAAAACGGTCAGCCGCGCATCCTGCCCATCTACCAGAGTACGACCTATAAATACGATTCCGCCGAGCATCTGGGCAAGCTCTTTGACCTGACCGTGCCCGGCCACATGTATACGCGCATCTCCAACCCCACGGTGGAGATGGTCGAGGAAAAGATCGCCGCGCTGGAGGGCGGCGTGGGCGCGATGCTCACCTCCTCCGGGCAGGCGGCAAACCTGCTGGCGGTGCTGAACATCGCCTCGGCGGGGGACAACATCGTCTGTTCCTCGGCCATCTACGGCGGCACCATCAACCTCTTCGCCTTCACGCTCAAGCGCCTGGGCATCGAAACGCGCTTTTTCACCCCCGAAGCGACCGATGAAGAAATATCCGCCCTCATCGACGGCCGCACGCGGCTGGTGTTCGGCGAGACGGTGGCCAACCCGGCGCTCATCGTCTGCGACATCGGGCGTCTGGCGAGCATCGCCCACGCCCACTGCGTGCCCCTCGTCATCGACAACACCTTCCCCACGCCGGTCCTCTGCCGCCCCATCGAGTTCGGCTGCGACATCGTCACCCATTCCACCACCAAGTATATGGACGGCCACGCCAGCGTGGTGGGCGGCTGTATCGTCGACAGTGGCAACTTTGACTGGGGGAAGGCCGGCAAGTACCCCGAGCTGACCGAGCCGGACGAGAGCTACCACGGCGTTGTCTACACAAAGAGCTTTGGCCGCGCCGCCTATATAAACAAGGCCCGCGCCCAGCTGATGCGCGATTTTGGCTGCACGCCGCAGCCCATCGCCGCCTTCATGCTCAACCTCGGCCTTGAATCGCTGCCCGTGCGCATCGAGCGCCACTGCCAGAACGCGCAGGCTGTGGCCGAATATCTGGAAAAGCACCCCAAGGTCTCGTGGGTCAACTACCCCGGCCTTGCCTCCTCGCCCCAGCACGCGCTGGCGCAGAAGTACCTGCCCAAGGGCGTGTGCGGCGTGGTGTCCTTTGGCGTCAGGGGCGGGCGCGAGGCGGCCATGAAATTTATGGACAGCTTAAAACTTGCGCAGATCGTCGTCCACGTGGCCGACGCGCGCACCAGCGTTCTGCACCCGGCCAGCACCACCCATCGCCAGCTCACCGACGAACAGCTCGTGGATGCGGGCATCAGCGCCGACCTTGTGCGCCTCTCGGTGGGTATTGAAAACATCGAGGACATCCTCGAAGACCTTGAACAGGCGTTCAATAAGATCTGAGGAGGCCGCCCATGCCCATCAAGATACCCAACGCCCTGCCGGCGACGGAGACGTTGCTGGGGGAAAACATATTCGTCATCACCGAAACGCGGGCGCTGACGCAGGACATCCGCCCCTTGCAGATCGCGCTTTTAAACCTCATGCCCACGAAGATCGTCACCGAGACGCAGTTCGCGCGGCTTCTGGGCAACACGCCTTTGCAGGTGGAGCTTACCCTTCTGCACACCAGCACCCACGAGGCGAAAAACGTCAGCCCCGAACACCTGCTCTCCTTTTACAAGACCTTCGAGGACGTCAAGGACGAGCGCTTCGACGGCCTCATCATCACCGGCGCGCCGGTGGAACACCTCAAATTTGAGGAGGTGGAGTACTGGGACGAGCTGTGCAGGATCATGGAATGGTCGAAAACGCACGTCCACTCCACCTTCCACGTCTGCTGGGGCGCGCAGGCGGGGCTTTACTACCACTTCGGCGTGGAAAAGCACCCCCTTCCCAAGAAGCTCTTCGGCGTTTTCCCCCACCGGCGGGACTACGCCCGCTCCATCCTCCTGCGCGGCTTTGACGATACCTTCATGGTGCCGCATTCGCGCCACACCACCGTTTTGCGCGAGGAGATCGAGCAGGTGGAGGCGCTGCGCATCCTCGCCTCGTCCGAGGAAGCCGGCGTGTTCGCCGTTTCCACCCGCCACGGGCGGCAGATCTTCATCACCGGTCACCCGGAGTATGACCCGGACACGCTCAGGCGCGAATACCTGCGCGACCGCGACGCGGGCAGGGCCATTGAAGTGCCCAAAAACTACTTCCCCGAAAACGACGAGCGCCGGGAACCGCTGGTGACGTGGCGGGCGCACGCGCATCTGCTGTACTCGAACTGGCTAAACTACTTCGTGTACCAGACCACGCCCTACGACATCAGCACCATCCAATGAGGCGGCTTTTATGCGCCCTGCTCGCCCTGCTGTTGCTGCTGGGCGGCGCGGCGGCGGAGGAAGGGCTTTTATGGCTCCACGGGGACTTTGAAAGCGTGGAAACGGACGGCTACCGCCTGCAAAACGGCTTCTACGAATACGAAAAGATCGCCCACAAGGGGGACATTTCCCTCTACGCCGTGGGCTACGGGGAAGAGAGCGGCTACGCGCTGCTCACCCCCGAGGAGGCCGGCGGCGACCTGACCTACGAGCGCATGGAGGATATCGACCTCGGCAAGGCGCGGGCAAGGCGCTGGCGCTACACAGACGCGGGCAGCCGCTGGGACTTCCTCGCCGCGGAGGCGGGCGGCTTCTTCTTCAGCATCATGGTAGCCGTGCCTGAGGAAAGCGCGGAGGCGCTGGAGGAAGAAGTGGAGGCGCTCCTATCCTCGCTGTTTCTGGACGTGGAGGACACGGACGATGCGCCGATGCTGGGCGCGGACACATCCGGCTTCACGCTGGTCATGGACACGCTCGCGGGCGACGCGGACGGCATGGGGCGGGCGACGGCCTACGTCTCTTTGGACGGCGGCGTATCCGTCACCTTCCAGCGCGGGGCGGCGGGCGAATACCCCTTCGATTCCGCGGAGCATCTGCGCGAAGCCTTCGCCGGGGAGGACGCGGAGCGGCTGGAGGACGTGGAAATTTCCGGCCACAGCGCCGAGCGCTGGCGCTTTGCCCTGACCTTGGCGGACGAAAGCGAATGTCCCGCCGAGGCGGTGCTGCTGCCGGGCGAGGACTGGGCCTACGCCGCCGTCATCGGTCTCACCGGCGGTCAGACGGCGGAAAACGAAGCGGCGGTCGGGCGTTTGCTCGATCAACTGACACTTTCCTGAACGGAGGCGGACGCATGAAGATAAACAGCGTGAGCGTGTGGGGCGATTCCATCGGCAAGTGCGTCGTCTTTGACGAGGCGCGGGGCCGCTACGCCATCTGCAAGGACAACTACGCATCGCATCTCAAAGCCGGGGGCGTCACGGTGGAGAACCACTCGGTGATGGGCTACACCGTCTGCCAGGCGCACTTGGCGGAAAAGGATATGCGGCCCGGCGGCGTGGCCGCCATCGAGTTCGGCGGCAACGATTGCGACCTGGACTGGAAGGCCGTGAGCGAAAACCCCGACGTCTACCACGAGGCGCGCACGCCCATCGGCCTGTTCAAGGACAAATTGGCGGAGATGGTGAAAAAGGCGCGCGCCTTCGACATGCGCGCCGTACTGGTGGTGCCGCCGCCCATCGACGCGGAGAAGTATTTCGCCTGGGTGTCGAAAAACCTCGACCCGCGCGCGATATTAAAGTACCTGGGCGACGTGCAGCACATCTACCGCTGGCAGGAGCGCTACGCGCTGGCGGTGGC
>DVGE01000053.1 GCA_018712885.1 Candidatus Pullichristensenella stercoripullorum
CTTGCGCCCGTCGGGCATGGGAATGTGCCAGTCGCCAAGGTGGCGACCGATGTAGCGGGCGGTCGTGCCGAATAGCTCGGCAATGACCTGCGCTGTGCGCTCGCGACCGAGACCGGTGGTTTCAATCTCGACCCCAAAAGTCTGATTTTTCATGGGAACAAACTCCTTTCGCGGGCTATCCGCGACGCCGCCAGCGCGGCGTTTCGGCTCGTGGCCACCGAGCCTCGTCAGGCGGGTTAGCGGCGGATTACGTGCCCGGCGCTTTCGGCGAGAGTCACAAGGTCGTCGGCCACCTCGTCGGTGTAATCGGCAGTCCGTTCGTCGCCAAGGACACGGGCGGCCTGTGCGGCGGCGCGGGCGGCCCAGTAGGCGGCGTCCCCCAAGGCCCACGCAGCTGGGTCGTTGGTGAGGTGTAGGGCGTCGAGGGCGGCCTGTGCGGCGAGTTGGGTTGCGGCGGCGTACGCGAGGGCGTGGCTTGCGTTTTCGTTCATGGGGTTGCTCCTTTGCCCGGCGGCTTTTCCCGCCCGCGGCGGCGGCCTTTTTTCGGCCCGCGACACATTAATCACTCGGCGGGGCGCAAAAAGCAAGTCGATGAAAAGCACAAGGTTTTCGGGCAGAAACAGCGCTTATGAGACAAATAAGGCGGGCCGGGAAACGCGCTTCCTTATAAGCGAAAACGGCCCCGGCGCGCCCGGCGGATTTCCCTGCGGGCGGAAACCCTACACAAGCCGGAAGCTTTGAGGCGACTTTTCGCCGCCGGCCCGCCCCGCCCCGCCGCCTCGCCCGCCACGCGGCCCGTGTGCGCCCGACGCGGGCTTTGGCACGCCGCCCCGCCGCCGCGCGCCCGGCTGTGCCTCCCGGCGGCTCGACCCCGCGCCCGTGTGCCCAGCTCGCCCCGCCTCCCGGCGCCCGCCCGGCCCCGCGCCGCCCGCTCCGCGCCGCGCCTCGGGCGCCCGCCCTGTGCCCGCGCCGCCCCACCGGCCCGCCCCCGCGGCTGTGCCCGCGCGCCATCCGCCCCGACCCCCAAGGGGGGATCGAATCTTTGCGAACGGTTTCCAAGAGACCGCCGCGCCCTCTCGCGTGAATTTTCGCAAAATTGAAGCGTTTTTTGGCAAGCGCCGCATATCACCGACCCCGGCAGAAAGGACTGATGAGCTTGGCTTTTTCCTCCGCGCTGCGCACGGAAATGAACATCCAAAAAGTGCCCATTTCTCTGCTGAAACCCGCAAAATACAATCCCCGCAAGGACCTCAAGCCGGGCGACCCCGCCTACGAAAAAATCCGGCGTTCCCTGAACGACTTCGGCTATGTGGATCCCATCATCTGGAACGAGGTCACCGGAAACATTGTCGGCGGCCACCAACGCTTCAAAGTGCTCAAGGCGGAAGGCGTGACCGAGATCACTTGTGTGGTCGTACATATCGAGAACCCCGCCGACGAAAAGGCGCTCAACGTGGTGCTCAACAAGGCCACCGGCGATTGGGAGCCCGTGGCGCTGGCCGATCTGCTGGCCGAGCTGCAGGCGGATGGCTACGATCTGGATTCCACCGGCTTTGACGCGGCGGAGGTCGACGATCTGTTCTCCAGGGTTCACAACAAGGATGTAGAGGAAGACGGGTTCGATGTGGAGGCGGAGCTGGAAAAGCCCTGCTTCTCCCGTCCCGGCGACGTCTGGCATCTGGGCCGGCACGCGGTTATTTGCGGCGACTCGACCCTCTCGGAGACCTATGAAAAGCTGCTGGAAGGCAAAAAGGCCAATCTGGTCTGCACGGATCCGCCGTATCTGGTTTCTCTGGAAAGCTCCGTGGGAAAGATTGTCAACGACGACCTCAACGACAAGGACGGGTATGACTTTCTCTTCAAGGCGTTCTCCTGCTTCCGCGAGGCCATGGCGATGGACGCCAGCATCTATGTTTTCTACGCCACGGCAAAAGCCCGCGTCTTCCACGATGCTTACGAAGACGCGGGCTTTAAGGTCGGCGCAGGTCTGGTCTGGAAAAAGGACCGGCTGGTGCTGACGCGAACAGACTGGAAATACAATCACGAACCGTTGATCTGGGGCTGGCGCAAAGACGGCCGCCACCGCTGGTATGGCGACCAGAAGCAGACCACGGTGTTCGAGTTCGACCGCATCCGGAATGCGCGCGAGGACGGCTGCGGCCACCCGTCCAGCAAGCCGGTGCCGCTCATGGCCTATCTCATCGAGCAATGCACGCAGACCAACGGACTGGTGCTGGACGGGTTCCTGGGATCGGCGTCCACCTTAATGGCCTGTGAGCAGCTGGGACGCAGTTGCTTTGGAATCGAACTGGAGCCAAAGTTTGTGGATGTGGCGGTCAATCGCTATCTGGCTGCGGTGGGATCAGCGCAGGACGTATACGTCGTCCGGGACGGCCAGCGGCTGAGCTATGAGGAAGCTGCCGGGGCGTTTTTGGACGAAGAGCAATAAATCCGGCGGACTGTGCATCGAAAGGAGAGGATGGTCGCAGGAGGGAGGTGAGGCGGCATGGGACGAGGACGCAAGCCGAAGCCAACGGCGCTGAAGAAGCTGGAGGGCAATCCGGGCAAGCGGCCGCTGAACGAGCTGGAGCCAGTGCCGCCCACGGTAGCGCTGCGGTGTCCAAACTATCTGCTGCCGGAGGCGCGCAAGGAATGGAAGCGCCTCGCCCCGATCCTGATGGGCATGGGGCTTCTGACCGCGGCGGACGCGGTGCCCTTTGCGGGATACTGTCAGGCGTATGCGCGCTGGCGGGAGGCGCAGGACGAGATTACCCGGCACGGCTCCATCTACAAGGACGGCGAGGGACGCATCCGGCCCAACCCGTACATCGCCATCGCCAACCAGCAGATGCGGGAGATCAAGTCCTTTGCCGCAGAGTTTGGCCTGACGCCATCCACCCGCGCCGCCATGATTGCCAACGTCGCGTCCGCAGCCAGGGCGAAGGTCGATCCCATGGAAGCCATTCTGGTGTCGGATATGGACACGGAATTTGAGGTTGTCGGCGGCAGCAACTTTGAAGAGGAGGATTCCTGATATGAGCGAGCGCGAGGAGAAGCGTCCTGTGGGCA
>DVGE01000054.1 GCA_018712885.1 Candidatus Pullichristensenella stercoripullorum
AGCGGAAAATTTCTTCCTGTGCCTGCTCCGGCAAAAGGGCAATGTCCGTACAGTGACGTCCATTTTCTTTGCGACTTCGCCAACTGTCATATAGCCCTGTGGTATAGCCTTATGTTTATCCATATCACACCTCCTGCTTATAGTATATCTCATTACGTTACGTCACAAGCAAGTGTTTTTTGAAAGAATTTCAAGAAAAAACACGGAATAGTGGACGGTTGCATGCCAAATTCTCTTGCGAACTCTATGCGCATGAGTATAATGCAAGAAGCGCTTCACCTGCGTCCAGGGTTGCAGGGCACGCCGACGAGGTGCTCTTTCGCGACTGTCTTGCCCTTCGCCCCGACCTGGCTGCCGAGTATGAACGGCTCAAACTCTCGCTGTGGAAGCCTTACGAACACGACCGCGACGGCTATACCGCCGCCAAGGGCGATTTCGTGCGGCGCGTGACGGCGGAGGCGAAACGGTATTTTACAGCCCAAAATGACTGACCGGCGCAGTTTGCCGCTGCGCCGGTCATACTTTTGGGAAGGGAAGTTACCGCTCCTCGCGGTCGTAGTTTATGCCGCAGCCCTTGGGCTGCACCTTTTCGCGCGACATGCGCACGGAGGTGATGACCAGCACGATGGCCGTCACCAGGAAGGGCAGCATGGAGAAGATGGGCGCGCTGACGTCGCGCAGGAAGGCCGGCTTGTAGAACTGCAGCACGCTGAGCGCGCCGAAGATCAGCGAGCCGACGATGGCCCGGTAGGGGCTCCAGCAGGCGAAGATGACCAGCGCCACGGCGATCCAGCCGAGGCCGTTGACGCAGTTCTGCACCCAGGCGCCGTTGCAGGTGACGAAGCAGACGTAGCCGCCGCCCAGACCGCAGATGCCGCCGCCCAGAAGGATGTGTACGTACTTGTACAGCGTCACATTGACGCCCGCCGCGTCCGCCGCGCCGGGGTTCTCGCCCACCGCGCGCAGGTTGAGGCCGCGCCGGGTGTGGTTGAGGTAAAGGCCCATGGCCACGGCGCAGACCACGCCGATGATGACGAAGATGTTGTTGGAAAACAGCAGCGGCCCCACGTAGGGGATGTCCGCAAGCACCGGGATGCGGATGCTGCCAAACGCCGCCTTCAGTTCCTCGGAGAAGGCCACCGAGACGCTGCCGCCGGCAAGCAGGTTCTCGCCGATGAGGGCGGCGAGGCCGGTGCCGAAGATGGTCAGCGTAAGGCCGGTGACGTTCTGGTTGGCCTTGAGGGTGACGGTCAAAAAGGCGTAGATGAGCGCGCCGAGCAGTCCGCCGCCAAAGGCGGCGAGCAGGGCGACGACGGCGCTGTTTGTGTAAAAGCCGCCGAGGAAGCCGAAGATGGCTCCCATATACATCATGCCCTCGACGCCGAGGTTGAGGTTGCCGGCCTTTTCGGTGATGATCTCGCCCAGCGTGCCGAGCAGAAGCGGCATGCCCGCCGGAATCGCCGCCAGGATGAAGTTGAACCAGACGCCGTCAGCCACGTTCCACGCCTCCTTCCAGTTTGCTCGCCCGGCAGACGCGGTGTGTGAGGAAGAATTCGCAGCCGAGCACGAAGAACAGTATGATGCCCTGCAGGACCTCCGCCGTCGCCGCCGAGAGATTGTAGACCGACTGCACCGAGGCGCAGCCCTTTTCCAGGATGCAGAACAGCACCGAGACGATGAGCATGCCGATGGGATTGAGCCGCGCCAGCCATGCCACGGTGATGGCGGTGAAGCCCACGCCGCCGGCCACGGTATCGTTGAGCGTCCTGTCCGCGCCGGACGCCTGGAGCATGCCCGCCAGACCGCAGACGCCGGCGGAGAGGAACATCGTGCGGATGACGACGCGCTTGACCGGCATGCCGGCGTAGCGCGCCGTGGCCTCGTTCTCGCCGACCACGGTCAGTTCATAGCCCTGCTTGGAGTGGCGCAGGTAGACGTAGAACAGCGCCACCAGCGCAAGCGCCACGATCCACCCGGCGTGCACGCCCAGCACCTCCGGCACGCGCGCCGAAGAGGAGAAGCGGGCCACCTTGAAAAAGCCCAGCTGCGTGGGGTCGCGCCACGGGCCCTGCTGCAGCGCCTGGATGGTGTAGAGCGCCACGTAGTTGAGCATCAGCGTCAGCAGCGTCTCGTTGGTGCCGAAGCGGCACTTGAAGTAGGCCGGGATCATGCCGTAAAGACCGCCTGCCAGTATGCCCGCCAGCGCCATGACGATCAAAAGGATCCACTGCGGCCAATCGTCGTGGAAGAGGGCGAAGTAGGTGGCGGCGATGGCGCCGACACAGATCTGCCCCTCCGCGCCGATGTTCCAGAAGCGCATCTTGAACGCCAGCGTCACGCCCAGCGAGGTGATGAGCAGAGGGATGGTCAGTTTGGCCGTCAGTTCGATGCTCATGCGCGAGCCGAGCGAGCCGGAGATCATCTCCCGATAGACGGCCAACGGATCGTAGCCGAGGACAGCCACGAACACGCCGCCGGTCAGAAGCGCCAGCAGTATGGCGCACAGGCGCACCAGCCACGCCTTGCCCGTGGAGATGTCGGCGCGTCGGGTCACGCGCAGGGGAAACTCCTTAGCCATTTTGCATCGCCTCCTCCATCGAAGCGCCCGTCATCATCAATCCCAGCTGTTCCTTGGTGACTGCCTGCGCATCGACGATGCCCGTCACCCTGCCGCCGCACAGCACCATGATGCGGTCGCACAGTTCCAGCAGCACGTCCAGGTCCTCGCCGATGTACAGCACGGCCACGCCCTTCTGTTTCTGCTCGTTGAGCATGCGGTAGATGGTCATGGACGAGTTGATGTCCAGCCCGCGCACAGGGTAGGCGGTGATGAGTATGCGCGGGTCCGAGGCGATCTCGCGCCCGAGCAGCACTTTCTGCACGTTGCCGCCGGAGAGCTTGCGCACGGGCGTATGGATGCTGGGGGTGGAGATGTTCAGCTCCCTGACCAGTTTGTTGGCAAGGTCGCGCGCCGGGGCGCGATCCACCAGAGCGCCGGGCTGATTCTGGTATTCCTTGAGCAGCATGTTGTCCACCATGCCCATGGAGGCGACC
>DVGE01000055.1 GCA_018712885.1 Candidatus Pullichristensenella stercoripullorum
AGCTGCACTTGCATCCTGCGGTCACTTACGTCTATGTAAGCTCCCTTGGATGCAAGTACAGCTTCCTTGGGTGGATTTGCCGAGCCCTTCGGGATCGTCAAATCCAGTCGCCTTCGGCGACAAATTTTGCCGGCGGCAAAATTTCCTTGCTTGCGGGCTTTTTCAACGCTCTGCCAGTCTGTTGACTTTGTCAACATCCTGAGCGCCCCCGCCGGGAAGTTTCTCCCGCCGGGGGCGCTTTGCGTGCCGCGTGCGTCAGAGGGCGGCGTCCTCCTCCGCGACGGGAACGCTGTCTTCGTAGAGCCATTCCGGGTCAAGGTCGGAGCCGTCCGCCCAGGTCACCACGCCGTATTCGACGCGCGCGGTGGCGAAAAGGGCCTCGTTTTTCAAAGCCTCGTAGCACTTACGCGCCAGAAGCGGCTTGGCGTCAAAGTCGCGCAACGCTCCATTTGTAAAGCGCACGCGCAGCATATGGCCGCCCCGAACTTCCACGCGCACTGCGTCAGGAGCAATGTCCCGCGCGCCGCAAACGTACCCGTCCATAAATACCTCTTTTCTCCCGCCGGGGACGCTTTTCACAGCACCCGCTCGATGAAGAACATATACACCGGGATCATCAAAAGCGACAGCACCGTGGTCAGCGCCGTGCCGCTGGCGGCGTATTCCTCGTCCGAGCCGGTGGAGGCGGCCACCAGCGAGGTCGAGGCCATCACCGGCATGCCCGCCTGCACCAGCAGGGCGTTGCGCGTCATCTCCGGCACGTCGAAGGGCAGCGCGCACAACAGCAGCAGCGCCGGGCAGAGGATGAAGCGCCCGATCAGCAGCGCCGCGTAGCCCTTTTCCCAGCGGAACGCGCGCGCACGCGCCATGCGCGCGATCACCGCGCCGGTGAAGATGAGCGACAGCGGCGTGACGAGATCGCCGATGTAGCCGCAGGCGTCCATGAAAAACCGCGGCAGAGAGACGCGCAGGAACACCAAAACCACGCAGACGGCGAGCACTGCCAGCGGTATGGGCGGGCCCTGCCGCCTGCCGCCGGCCGTGCCGCCGCATTTGCGCATCAGCAGGTAGCCCAGCGCCCAGAACATCGAGGTGTTGGCGATGTAATACAGCAGCGTGTAGGGGAGCACCGCCTCGCCAAACAGCGCCCGCGATACCGGCACGCCGATGAATACGCTGTTGGAGAAGGAAAACATCACCACGAACACCCCCAGGCGCTCGCCGGGCAGCCGGAGGAGCTTGCCCACCGGCATCGCCAGGAGCATCGTCAGGGCGATGGACGCGAACGAGGCGACGAGCGCCGGGACGTTGGCCAGCAGCATTTCAGGCGTATACTGCTCGAGCAGGTTGCAGACGATCATCGCCGGCAAGGCCACTTTGATCACCAGCGCCGAGAGCAGCGGCAGGTGTTCGTCGCGCAGCAGGCCCAGCAGGTAGGCGCCCGCTCCCACCGACCCCAGGAGCAGTATGCAGCCCACGGCGTTGAAGGCGTTTTGCATCGCGTTCATTGGTCTTCCTCCCCGTAGAGCGTCAAGGCGCGGTCAATGGCGGCCAGCACGCCGCGGATGGAGGCGATGGACACGTTGGAGTGGATGCCCACGCCGAATACATCGTGCCCCCTGTATTCCAGTTCGATGTAGGCGCAGGCCTTGGCGTCCGAGCCGGAGGAGATGGCGTGCTCGTGGTAGCTGACGAAGCGGAAGCCCTCGATGTGCGCAGCGCGCATGGCGGAGAAGAAGGCGTCGATGGGGCCGTTGCCCTCGCCGCTTAGATCGTGTTCCTCGTCGTGATAGCGGATGGTGCCGGTGAACTTGACCTGCGAATGGCCCTCGCCGCCGATCTCGGTGATGGTGTGGCGCAGAAGCGAGTAGGGCTTATTGACGGAGACGAATTCGCGCAAAAACAGGTGCAGAAGGCGCTCCGGCGGCAGCTCCGCGCCGTAGGCCACGGCCTCCTTTTTCACCAGCGCGCCCAGCTCCGGGTGCATGGCCTTGGGCAGGTTGTAGCCAAAGCGCGTTTGCAGCACGTAGGCCGCGCCGCCCTTGCCGCTCTGGGAATTGATGCGGATGATCGGCTCGTAGCTGCGGCCGATGTCCTTGGGGTCGATGAGCAGATAGGGCACCTGCCACGGCTGGCGCGGGTGCTCGGCGCGGTAGGCGAAGCCCTTGCGGATGGCGTCCTGATGGGAGCCGGAAAAGGCCGTGAACACCAGATCGCCCGCGTAGGGCGAGCGTTCCGGCACGTGCATGCGCGTGCAGCGCTCGTACACCTGCCGGATGCGCATCAGGTGCTTGAAGTCCAGCCCGGGCTGCACGCCCAGCGCCGCCATGTTCAGCCCCAGCGTGACAAGGTCGACGTTGCCAGTGCGCTCGCCGTTGCCAAACAGCGTTCCCTCCACGCGCTCGGCCCCGGCAAGCAGCGCCATTTCCGCGGCGGCGATGCCCGTGCCGCGGTCGTTGTGCGGATGCACGGAGAGGATGACGCTCTCGCGCCCGGGCAGGAAGCGGTCTACATATTCGATGCGGTCGGCGAACTCGTTGGGCGTGGTCTTTTCCACCGTGGAGGGCAGGTTGAGGATGAGCTTTTTCTCCGGCGTGGCCCCGAAATGCTCGATCACGGAGGTGAGCACCACCATCGCAAGGCGCGGTTCGGCCTCGGAAAAGCACTCCGGCGAGTATTCGAAGGTGACGCCCTCGCCGCCGTCCTCGCGCATCTCCGCCAGCATGCGCATCAGCTCGATCTCGCGCACGGCGATGTCGACGATGCCCTTGCGCGTGGTCTTGTACACGCATTTCTGGAACATGGGGGAGATGTTGGTGTACAGGTGCATGATGACGCGCTTTGCGCCCTCCACGGCCTCGAACGTCTTGCGGATGAGGTGTTCGCGCGCCTGGGTGAGCACCTGGATGGTCACGTCGTCGGGGATGAGATCCTGCTCGATGAGCGTGCGCACGCAGTCGAATTCCGTCTGCGAGGCCGAGGGGAAGCCCACCTCGATCTCCTTGAAGCCCATGCGCACCAACATTCTGAACATTTCGAGCTTTTCCTCGACGTTCATCGGCTCCACCAGCGCCTGATTGCCGTCGCGCAGGTCCACCGAACACCAGATGGGCGCCTTCTCCAGCCGCTTGGAGGGCCACTGGCGGTCGGGCAGCGTCATCGGCGGGCAGGGCACGTATTTCTTCATGGCTGCGTCTCCCTTTTGATTCGTCAAAAAAGCCTCCGCCCCGGCTTGGGGCGAAGGCATGCTTCGCGGTACCACCCAATTTCACCGCTCGCGCGGCGATCTCAGCGCCCGATAACGGGGGCGGCCGTTTCAAACTCATCGCCTGAAAAGCTCCGGGGCGAGCTATGCGCGCCCGCCGCGCCGCCGGTTTTCAGCTCCCCCGGCTCTCTGCGTGCGCGCGCGAACGCCTTTTCCCCATCATCGCCATGTGCGTACTATTATAGCAGACGCGCGCGTGCGTGTCAATCGCGGCGCTTTGCAAAAAATCCGATTGTCTTTCCGGGCGGATTGTGTTATGATTGACTGGGGCTTTGCCCCGAAAGGGGAACGCGCATGGCCTTTCTCAGCTTCGACCACGGGGCGGTGGTGTATGGCGCCACGCCTGTGGAAAACATGTTTTTGCTCGAATACCTGCCCGTCGCGCCGGACGACTGCCTGCGCGTCTATCTCTACGCGCGGCTTTTGTGCTGTCATCCGGAGCTGGGCGGCAGCGTTTCCGACGTCGCCCGCGCCCTGCGCCTCACGGACGAGGCGGTGGAGGACGCCTTCCGCTTCTGGGAGCGCGAGGGGCTGGTCAAGCGCCTCACAGACCGCCCGCCCACCTACGCGCTTCTGCCCATGCGCGGCGCGGCTTCGGCCTCGGAGATGGATCAGCAGTACTATCAGTTCCGCGATTTCAACGCCTCTTTGCAGCGGCTCTTTGGCGACGTCATCCTCCACGGCGAGGTGGCCATCCCCCAGGAGTGGGTGACGGTGTTCGGCTACACCGTCGAGGCCGCGCTGAAGATCGTCGAATACGGGCTGACCGTCCTGCGCCTCTCGCGCAGAACGCCGCGCGCCACGCTGCGCAAGCTGGACAACGTCGCCCGCGAGTGGAGCGAGCGCGGCGCGCGCACGCTTGCGGATGTGGAGCGCATGATCGCCGAAAAGAGCGGCGATATGCGCATGGCCGAGGCGGTGCTCAAGCGCTTTGGCCTGCGCCGCCGCCCCACGGAGGACGAACTGGCGCTGGCGCGCAAGTGGCGCGGCTGGGGCTTTGACACCGAGGCCGTGCTCGCCGCCTGCGGGGAGACCACCAAGGCCTCCAATCCCTCCTTTGCCTATGTGGATCGCGTGCTGGAGGGCCGCTATCTGCAAACGGACGCCAATTTCGCCGCCCTGCGCGATGTGCTGCGCGAACTGGGCGCCTCGGCCCTGCCCACGCCGGAGACGCTCAAACGCTACGCCGCCTTCCTCGAAGCCGGCTTCGAGGCGGCCACGGTGACGGCAGCGGCCATCGCCCTCAACGCCCAGAACCGCCACCGCTTTGAGGATCTGGAGCGGCTGCTCACCCAGTGGGCGGAAAAGGGGCTCTTCCGCGCCGACGCCGCCGAAGCCTACCTGCAAAGGCAGCGTGGCCTGCAGGCGGAGATGATCGAGCTTCTGCGCCTGGCCGGTTCGGACAGGACGCCGGGCCTTGCCGACATCGCCCTCTTCGAGGGCTGGAAGGCGCGCTTTTCCCCGGAGATGCTGCATTTGGCGGCAGAGCAGGCGCGCGGCAAGGGCGCGGCGGTGGGCGCCATCGACAAACTGCTCGCCGCCTGGGAGAAGGAGGGCGTTTCCACGCCCGAGCAGGCGCGCGCGCGGCGGGAACGCCCGGCAAAGGGCTTTGACAACCCCGCCCTGCATTACGAGCAGCGGCCGCTTGCGGGCGACGGCGGCGAACTGTTTACCGACCTTTCAAAGTACAGGGGGAACGGCGAATGACCAGAGCGGAGCGCGTGCGGGCGCTGTTGGACGAATACGCGCGCCAGCGCTACGAAAACGAGCGCGAGCAGCGGCGGCGGGAGCGGGAGGCGTTTTCCCGCGACCCGGAGCTGGAAAACCTGCGCGCGCGCAGCATCGAGCTGGCGGCGGGGTCCTTGCGCGCGGCCATGGGCGAGCCGGACGCGGACAAGCGCCGCGCCATCGCCGAAGAGATGCGCCGGAAGGGGACGCTCATCAACGCCGAGACGCGCCGCCGCCTGCGGGCGCTGGGGCTGAGCGAGGACTATTTGGAGGAGCATTACCGCTGCCCCGTCTGCCGCGACACCGGCTACGTGGGCGACGCCCCGGCGCGCTTCTGCGCCTGTTTCGAGCGCCGGTTGGCGATGGGGGAACAGGGCGGGCAGGCCGCGCAGACGTTCGAGGCGTTCAACGCCGCCTTCGTGCCGGAGGAAAACGGCCAGCGGGCGCGGCTGCTGGAGGCAAAGAGGCTTTTGGAGGAGTTTGCCGACCGTTACCCGCAGGCGCGCTGGCGCAACATCGTGCTCTCGGGCGCGGGCGGGCTGGGCAAGAGCTTTCTGCTCAACTGCGTCTACGAGCGGGTGAGCAGCCGGGGATTGCCGGCGACGCGCTCGACGGCCTACCGCGTGTTCGACGCCATGCGCAAACGGCACATGGGCGACGGCGAGGGCGCGGACGGGTTCGCGGCCCTGCTGGAGACGCCGCTTTTGCTGGTGGACGACCTCGGCACCGAGCCGCTGATGCGCAACATCACCGTGGAATACCTGTTTTTGCTCATCAACGAGCGCATGGAGGCGGGGCTTTCCACGATAGTGACCACCAATCTCAACCCGGCGCAGATACTGGAGCGCTACGGCGAGCGCGTCTGTTCGCGCCTGTTCGACCGCGCCAGCGCGCTGGCCATCCGTCTGGAGGGAAAGGATCTGAGGCTGCATGGCATCCGTTAAAGAGGACGTGCTCTCCGCGCTCGCGGCGCTGGGCGTTTCCTACGAGCTTCTGGAGCACGCGCCGGTACATACCATGGAGGACTGCAAGGCCGCCGAGGAAGCGCTGGGCGGCGTGATGCCGAAGAACCTCTTCCTCACGCCGCGCAACCATGCCTCGCATCACCTGCTTATCGCCCGCGCGGACGCGCCCTTCCGCACAGCGCGCATCTCGCGGCAGCTGGGCGTGTCGCGCCTGAGCTTCGCCACGGCGGAGGAGCTGATGGAGATGCTGCGCACGCTGCCGGGGGCCATCAGCCCCATGGGGCTTCTGTTCGACGGGGAAAAGAAGGTGCGATTGGCCATCGACCGCGCGCTGCGGGGCGAGGAACGGCTGTTGTTCCATCCCTGCGTCAACACGGCGACGCTGGCCGTATCGGGCGCGGACTTTTTTGAACGGCTGCTTCCGGCCCTGGGGCACGAGGCGGCCTATGTGGACATGGAGGGGGAGGACGCGGAATGAAGATCGACTGGAAGCGCGATCTGCGCAGGCTGTTGCTGGTCGTCGTCGCCTCGGCGATCATCGCCGTCAATTTGAAGATGTTCGTGCGCCCGGCGGAGATGTACCCCGGCGGCATGAACGGCCTGTCCATGCTGATGCAGACCATCTTTTCCACCTATCTGGGCCTGCAGGTGCCCTTCACGGCGTTCAACATCATCTTCAATTCCATCCCGGTCTACATCGGGCTGCGCTTTCTGGGGCGCAAGTTCACGATCCTCTCGATCATCACCATCATCCTCTCCTCGGTGCTGACCGACCTTTTGCCCGACCTGGGCCTGACGCAGGACCCGCTGCTCAACTGCGTGTTCGGCGGCATACTCTACGCCTTTGGCAGCAGCCTCTGCCTGCGCGCGGACGCCACCACCGGCGGCACGGACTTTATCGCCATGTACATGGCGCAGAAGCACGACCGCGACGCCTTTGGCACCATCTTCATCTTCAACGCCATCATGCTGGCCGTGGCCGGGTATCTCTTCGGCTGGGACAAGGCCATGTATTCCATCATCTACCAGTTCACGGTCACGCAGGCGCTGCATGTGTTCTACAAGAACTACCAGAAACACACGCTGTTCATCATCACCGAAAAGCCCGCCGACGTCTACGAGTGCATCCGCATCAGCACCCACCACGGCGCCACGCTCTTCCGCGGCATCGGCCTCTACGAGCAGAAGGAGCGCAACATGGTCTATTCCGTGGTCTCCTCCTCCGAGATGCGCCGCGTGCTCAGCGAAGTGCGTCATGTGGACGAGCACGCCTTCATCAACATCATCAAGACCGACGTCTTCGCCGGCCGCTTCCACCACCGCCCCACAGACTGACGGCAGTGCCGTCGGCCAGCGCCTTCGGGCCGGCGGTGCCGGCGGCCAGCGCCTTCGGCTCGAAGTTGACGCAGACCCGCCCCACGAGCAGGGGGCGGGTCTGCTGCGTTTCGGTCCGGATGGGGCGGTAGAGCGTGCAGACGGCGGACGGCCCACGAGCAGGGGCCGTCCGCCTGCGGCGTTGGGGGACGGGGGAGGAACGCGGTTTCCGCGAAGGGGATATTCCCCGTCCTGGGGCCGCGCGTCCCGGCTCTTTCCTTGCCCGTACCGGACAGGGTTTTCTATCGAACGAGATATTCAAACGCTTGGGGCGAAGGGCCGTGGGGGAGTGGAGGGACGGGAAAACGCCGCCGCCCCGCCCGCGGGCAAGGGGGCTGCAAGTGTGCGCGGGGCAAAAGCGCTTCAGGGGAGCGTACCCGGTTTGGATCTGTCGCGGATAAAGGGCGGGGCGGGGAACGGTCTGCCCTTCCGGGCCGTCCGTTTGCGGGCCTTGCCCGCGCCCGCGCAAGGCAGCCCCTTTTGAGGAACAGCGACCATTTCCCCGCCTCCCCGTCCCCAAAAAAACGCCGCAGGCGGCAGGCCCCTGCTCGTGGGCCTGCCGCCGTCTGCTCCCACCGCCGCCTCAACCGGAACGAAACGCAGCAGACCCGCCCCCCGCTCATGGGGCGGGTCTGCGTCGATCTCGAGCCGAAGGCACCGGCCGCCGGCACTGCCGGCCCTCCTTTTGAGGAACAACGACCATTTCCCCGCGCTCCCCGTCCCCCCAAAAATGCCGTAGGCGGCCGGCCCCTGCTCGTGGGCCGTCCGCCGTCTGCTCCCACCGCCGCCCCAACCGGAACGAAACGCAGCAGACCCGCCCCCTGCTCGTGGGGCGGGTCTGCGTCAACTTCGAGCCGAAGGCGCTGGCCGCCGGCACTGCCGGCCCCCTTTTGAGGAACAGCGACCATTTCCCCGCGCTCCCCGTCCCCCAAAAAACGCCGTAGGCGGCCGGCCCCTGCTCGTGGGCCGTCCGCCGTCTGCTCTCACCGCCGCCCCAACCGGAACGAAACGCAGCAGACCCGCCCCCTGCTCGTGGGGCGGGTCTGCGTCAACTTCGAGCCGAAGGCGCTGGCTGGCGGCACTGCCGCCCGCTGCCGGCTTACCATGGCGTAGAGGGCTCCTGTTGGCGGTGGACGAAGGCGGGGAGGTCTTCGTGGGGATGTAGATGGCCAAAGTCGCTTTGCAGCAGCATGGCGCGGCGCACGCAGTCGCGCCCGTAGCGGCGGCGCAGGTCGAGCAGCGTCCGCTCCAGGGCAAAGGCGCGGCCGCGGCCGCCGTCGCCAAAGAGCGATACCTGCTCGGGCGCGTTCGTTGGGCAGAGCGCGCTCACGCATACGCCGAGGCTGCGCACGGCGCCTGGCCAGTCCCAGCGCTGGCGAAACAGGGCCATGGCCGCGCGCGCGATCTCGCCGGAAAGGGCGGTGGGAGCGGGCAGCGTCGCCTGCGCGGTGACGGTTTTGAGGCCGCTGTCGCGGATGGAGACGGTCACCACGCGCCCCATCAGCCCCCGGCGCAAAAGCCGCTCGCCCACGCACTGGCTGAGCACGGCGAAGAGCTCGCGCGCGTCCGCGTCGCTCACAAGGTCGCGCGCGGGGGTGACGCTGTTGCCGATGGACTTGATCATCGCCTCCGCGCCCAGGGGCGCGACCGTTTCGCACTCCAGCCCGTTGGCATACGTCCATAGCAGCTCGCCGTGCCTGCCCAGCATGGCGCGCAGCGTTTCCGGACGGCGGGCGGCGATGTCGCCGATGGTGCGTATGTTGCGCTCGCGCAGCCGCCGCTCGGTGGCCGGCCCCACGTAGAGCAGGTCGCGCGCCGGCAGCGGCCAGACTACGTCGCGGAAGTTCTCCACCGTCACGCAGGTGGTGGCGTCCGGCTTTTTCAGGTCGCTGCCCAGCTTGGCGAATACCTTGCAAAACGATACCCCCACCGACAGCGTCAGCCCCAGCTCCTCTTTCGCCCGCGCGCGGATCTCGTCGGCGATCACCCTGCCGTCCGCGCCCACGTCGCTCACGTCCAGCCACGCCTCGTCCAACCCGAAGGGCTCCACGCGGTCGGAAAAATCGGCGTAGATGTGCCGCATCTTCTCCGCGCAGCGCAGATAGGCGGGAAAATCCGTGCCCACCAGCACCAGCTCCGGACACTTCTCCTTCGCCTGCCAGATCGCCTCCGCCGTCTTCACCCCCGCGGCCTTGGCCAGCTCGTTCTTGGAAAGTATGATGCCGTGGCGCGCCGCCGGATCGCCGCATACCGCCATGGGCACCTTTTTCAGCGCCGGGTCTTTCAAACACTCCACGCTCGCATAGAAATTGTTCAGGTCGCTGTGCAGGATCGTCCGCACCCAGATCGCCCCCTTATCGAACATATGTTCTAATACCATTATAGCACATCTGTTCGAAAAAGCAAGCGAACGGCAGGTGAAAAAATTTTGGCAAAACTTGGCATGGCAAAAGCGGAAAAAAGCGGGAACCGCCGCCTGAGCGCCTGCGTCTAAAAAGCAAACCGATTCCGAAACGGAGGGGAACTCTATGAAACGGAAAACACTCGCGCGCGCC
The DNA here is from genome assembly GCA_018712885.1 of Candidatus Pullichristensenella stercoripullorum. GTDB lineage: Bacteria > Bacillota > Clostridia > Christensenellales > Aristaeellaceae > Pullichristensenella > Pullichristensenella stercoripullorum. Next base: position 9,888 of record DVGE01000055.1, read on the forward strand.
CTGGCGATGGCGCTGTGCCTGATGCTCTGCGTTCCGGCCATGGCCACTTCATGGGACTGGACCGCGGGCAGCCAGACGGCGGCTTCCGACGCGCCCGCGTCCGCGCAGTACGCGGGCGACGAAGCCCTCACGGGGGCGTCGGGCGGCATCGGCGCCTATGTGGACGGTCAGGGCGGCCTGTACCTGACCGGCTATGAGGGCACCATGACGCTGCAATACGCCGCGCAGATCGTCCACGTGGACGAGGAGGAAGTCCTCTACCTGGCCGGCGAGGAAATGCAGGATCTCGGCGGCACGCTGATGCGGCTGGATCTTGCCGACCTGAGCGAGGCGGCGCTGGCCGACAATGTGCTGCTTGCCTGCGCGGTCACGGGCGACGCGGTCTACTACGTCTCCGCGCTCGACCCCACGGCGCTGATGCGCCTGGAGATCGACGCGAGCGGCGACGCGCAGGCCACCGCCACGCGAGTGGCCGAAGCCACGGGCAACATCGCCAGCCTGCACGCGCTGCCCGAGGGCCTGGTCGCCGCGCTCGGGGAAGGGCAGGGCGCGCTTTTGTACAACCACCGCGCCGGCGCCTTTGCCGAGTACACCGGCGATGTGCCCGCGGCGGCGGCCTATACCGACGACGCCTACCTGCGCCTCAGCGCCGAGGGCCTTTTGACCGCGCAGGCGCTCGACACCGGCGAGGTCGAGTTCGTCGATTTTGGCGTGCAGGACTTTGCCGCTCTGGGCGGCAGGCTCTATTACATCACCTCCACCGTCGGCCAGAACCGCCTGAAGGTGTTCGACCCCGAGGCCATGTCCTGGCGCATGCTCGCCTCGCTGAGCGCGGGCGCGACCCAGCTCGCCGCCAGCGCCGAGGGCCTCTTCCTGCTCGACGGCAGCACGGGCGAGGTCTACCGCGTCGATCTGGAAACGGGCGAACTGACCGCCTTCAACGGCTGCGACCTTGCCGAGCTCGCCGAGGACGGCTACGCGCTCGACGGCCTGCGGCTGGAAGCCATGAGCGGCCTTGTGAACCTCTACGCCGTGTTCGCGCCCGAAGACCTGGAGGGCGACGGCGCGACGGGTGCTGTGCCCACCTTCAACTTCGGCGAGGAAGCCTCCGCCGCGCAAGCGGAGGAGCCCGCGCGCGCCGTCATCCGCCTGGCCGCCTCCTGGGAGGTCGAGGGCGAGGAGACCAGCGCCGACGTGCTCAAACCGCAGGAGGAATACGGCACGCTCTCGCGCGGCAGCCGCGGCGAGGCCGTGCGCGCCCTGCAGCAGCGCCTCATCGACCTGGGCTACCTCAACGACGACGCCGACGGCATTTTCGGCCCCAACACGCAGTACGCCGTGCGCCTCTTCCAGAGCGATCTGGCGGACAGGGGCTTCAGCGTCAACGGCGTGGCCTCGCCGGAGATGCAGGATGTGCTCTTCAGCGACGACGCGCCCGCCTACGATCCCTACAAGGCGCTTTCTCGCGGCAACACCGGCCTGCGCGTCACCATTTTGCAGGATCGCCTGCGCGCGCTCGGCTACCTGGCCGACGGCGCGGACGGCATCTACGGCGAGCGCACCGAGGAAGCCGTGGCCATCTTCCAGGAGGAGAACGGCCTTTCCGGCAGCGGCTCCGCCACCCGCGAGACGCTGCAGAGGCTCTACGCCTCGAACGCCCGCTACTGCACCAGCTACATCTACATGGAAAAGGGCGACACCGGCGGCCGCGTGCGCGAGCTCAACGAGCGGCTCAAAGCGCTGTACTACCTGGAGGGGACGCCCGGCAGCAGCTACAACAACGCCACCGTCGCCGCCGTCAAGCGCCTGCAGGCCGAACTGGGCCTGCGGCAGACGGGCACGGCCACCGCGTCCCTGCAAGAGCGGCTCTTCTCCGCCGGCGTGCCGGAATACAGCGGCTATATCACCCTGCAGCGCGGCGATTCCAACAGCCGCGTGGCCAACCTGCAGCGCCGCCTGCGCGACCTCAACTACTACGACGCCAACATCACCGGCAACTTCGGCTCCGTCACCAAGGCGGCCGTGGAGCTGTTCCAGTACACGGCGGGCCTGAACGTCAGCGGCGTGGCCACGGTGGAGACGCAGCAGCTGCTCTTCTCCGACCGCGCGCCCGTCTACGTCGCGCCCACGCCCACGCCCGTGCCCACCGCTACCCCGACGCCCGCGCCCGGCGAGGTCGGCGTGCCGCAGATCGGCATCTCGCCCGTGGATTCCATTTCCGGCGGCGTCTATTACCTCGACCCCGCGGCCGGGCGGGTGAACTTCACCTGGAGCGCCGACGGCGACGTGGCCGCCTACTACGTGCGCGTGGCCGACAGCGCCGGCAACACCATCGTTTCCCAGCAGGTGACCAACACCAACGGCAACCTCTCGCTCTCCTCAATGGAGGAAGGCACGCTCTACACCATCTCCGTGGGCGCCATCCCCGTCAACGGCGCGGTGGACAACGCGCGCTGGGCGCACCTGCAGTTCGCCCTCAAAGGCACGCCCACCCCGACCCCGACCGTCGCCCCGACCCCGACGCCCGCACCCACCGCCACGCCCACCCCGGCGCCCGGCGAGGTCGGCATCCCCAGCGTGTCCATCACGCCGGTGGAGAGCGTCAGCGTCGATATGATCCACTACGTCAAGGAAGGCACGCTCACCCTCGGCTGGAGCGCTGGCGGCGACGTGGACTACTATCTGGTACAGGTCTTCGACGGCATGGGCCAGACGCTCGTCTCGCAGGAATTCACCGACACCGCCACCACGCTGGGCACGCGCAACATGCGCGAAGGCGAGGTCTACACGCTGCGCGTCACCGCTGTTCCGGTCCATGGCGATGTGGAGGACGGCAAGTCCACGGACGTGCGCTTCGCCCTCGAACCGGCGCAGCCCACCGAGGCCCCCACCGAGGCCCCGACCTCTACGCCCGTACCGACCGAAGCCCCCACCGAAGCGCCGACAGAGCCGCCCATCGGGGAAGTGAGCGCGCCGGTGGTGAGCATCGAGCCCGCGAGCGAGCAGGACGGCGTGTACTACATCGATTCCGATTTCACCATCTCGTGGTATGCGGACGGGGAAGTGGCGAACTACTTCCTGCGCATCACCGATGGCAACACCAACTATGCCAACGGTGAGGTGGACTACACGAGCGTCGATCTGCCGCTTGGGAACCTCGCCGAAGGCGTGACCTACGAAGTGACCGTCACGGCCATCCCGGTCAACGGCACGGTGGAGGACGGCCAGAGCACGAGCCTGTACTTTGCCAGAGCCGTACAGGAGCCGACGGAAGCGCCCATCGGGGAAGTGAGCGCGCCGGTGGTGAACATCGAGCCCGCGAGCGAGCAGGACGGCGTGTACTACATCGATTCCGACTTCACCATCT
>DVGE01000056.1 GCA_018712885.1 Candidatus Pullichristensenella stercoripullorum
CGGCGCCTGCGTCTACATGTGCCCGTTCGGCGCGCCGGTGGACAAGTCGTTCATCCTCGACGCCATCCGCATGCTGCGCGAGGCCACGGAGCACGACGGGCCGCGCGTCTACGGCGTGGTCGCGCCCTCCATCGTCAGCCAGTTCCGCTACGCCAAGGTCGGCCAGGTGATCACTGCCATGAAGAAGATGGGCTTTTTCAGCGTGGTCGAGGCCGCCATGGGCGCGGACATGGTCGCCTGGCACGAGGCGCAGGAGCTCGCCGAAAAGGGCTTCCTCACCAGCTCCTGCTGCCCGGCTTTCGTGCACTATGTGCAGACCGAGTTCCCCAAGCTCAAGGATCACATCTCCAGCAATCTTTCGCCCATGGCGATGATCGCCAAGTACATCAAGGAGTCCGATCCCGAGAGCAAGATCATCTTTGTCGGCCCCTGCACGGCCAAGAAAGCGGAGATCCAGCGCGAGACGGTCAAGCCGTATGTGGACTGCGTGCTCACCTTTGAGGAATTGCAGGCGCTCATCGACAGCCGCGACATCGATCTTTCGCAGCTGGAGGAGGACGTCTTGGACAACGCCTCCTATTACGGCCGCATCTTTGCCCGCAGCGGCGGCGTCAGCGACGCCGTAGCCGAGGCCGTTTACGAGCAGGGCCTGAATTTCACCGTCAAGGCCATGCCCTGCGACGGCATCGAGGCCTGCCGCATGGCGCTTCTCAAGGCCAGCCGCGGCGTGAAGGACTTCAACTTCATTGAAGGCATGGCCTGCACGGGCGGCTGCATTGGCGGCGCGGGCTGTCTCACCCACGGTCCCAAGGACAAGGGCGAGATCGACCGCTACGGCATGGAGGCCATGGAAAAGCGCATCTCCGACACCATCACCTCCGCACCCTAGGGCGGCAGTGCCGCCAGCCAGTGCCTTTGGCTCGAGGTCGACGCGCCCATGCCCCACGAGCAGGGGGCATGGGCGCTTCTTTACGTTTCTTGCGGGGCAGGAGAGGATGCAGACGGCGGCAAGCCCACGAGCAGGGGCCTGCCGCCTGCGGCGTTTTGGGAGACGGGGAGACGGGGGAAAGGTGAGGCCGGTCCCCCAAAAAGGGATTCCCAAGGGACTGGTCCCTTGGGCGGGTGCGGGCAGAGCCCGCCGGTCTCCCCGCGGGATGGCAAGGGAAAAGCGCTGCCGCGGGAGAGACGGGGCGATGGACTTTGCGCCGTTCATGAGCGCTGGGAAGGGCGGATACGCCGTGCCCTCCACAGAAAAGGGCACGAAGGGCTTCGCCTTCCCCGGCGCGCCGGCAAAGCCCCCTGATGGGCAATGCGCTTGGGGGAACCGCTTTTTTCCGTGACACACCCACATCCGGCGCGCCGCTCTGCAGCGCTTTTGCCCCCATGGGGCAAACAGCGTCGAATACGTACATTCGCAGCGCCCCTTGCCCGCCAAGGGCAAGGCAGCGTCATTTCCCCGCCCCGCGTGGCCATTCCAGACTTGACTTTTCGGGAGGCAGTTCCCCTGAAGGCAGTTTCAGGCAAATACGCCGCCTTGGCGCGCTTAAACCGCGTCCCGGGAGGAAAGCTATGCGCCTCAAAAAAACCCAGCCCTGTGCTGCGGCCATCCTGCTGTGGGAAGCGTTTGTTCTGGCTCTGTCCAGCCACTATATCGATATACTGCGCGGCGAAGCGACCGTCGTGCAGGGGACGCTGCAAGGCGTTCAATGGGGATCAAGGGGTCGGACAGGGAGCGCCTACGGGCTGGAACTGCATGTGGATGGGCAGGAATACGCTATCATCCGATACAGCGCCACCAGCAGCGTCGGGAGACTTAATTCCGGGATCGAAGGGGACGGCACGGTGGAGGACGTCCGCTTCCTGCTGCGGCGGCTGCGGGAAAAGATCGGCTGGAAGGTCAGGCTCGAATATGTGTATTTGGCGGAGAAGGATAAACAGGTCGTGCGCCTGACGGTCGACGGCAAAGAATACATCGACGAAGCAGAGGCGCGCAGAGACTTCATCCGCTTCGACGAAGCGGGCCGCGATACGTGGATGCTTTTCGGCGTGGCCGCGTTGAGCACTTGGTACGCCGCCCTCACGCATGCGCTGCAAGCGGAGAGGGATAAACGCTTTATGGAGAGGAAGAAACGCTCCGCTTCCTGAACCGTCCGAAGCGTCCCAGAGGCAAGCGCCCCCGTCCGCGCGGTGCGGAAGCGGGGGCGCTCGTCTTTGTGCCGACTGCTCTAGCGGCGCACGAAGTTGGTCGATACCTTCTTCTCCGTCTCGGGATAGGGCACGCCCTGTTCCCTGCCCACGGCGAAGCAGCGCATCATCCAGATCATGTTGCGGGCGAGGTTGCGCAGCGTCTGCATGCCCTCCTCGTCCTGCGGCGCGTCCTCGGCGACGGCGCCGTGCACCATGTTCCAGTAGGTGGAACCGGCCACGGGCATCTGCGAGATGCCGAAGTACTTGTTGAGCGCGTCAAACGAGGCGCTGATGCCGCCGCGCCGCGCCACGGCCACGGATGCGCCGGGCTTGAAGCGGAAGGCGTCGGGCATGCCCGCCCTGCCGTTGCTGTAAAAGGCGCGGTCGAGGAAGGAGAAGATCCTGCCGCTGGGATGGGCGTAATACACCGGCGTGGCGAACACGAAGCCGTCGGCCTCGCGCGCCTTTTCCACAAATTCATTGACGCCGTCGTCCGCGAACACGCACTGGCCGCTCTTGGCGCAGGCGTTGCACTGCAAGCAATCCGTCAAGGGCTTGCTGCCGGTCTGTATGACCTCCGTCTCCACGCCCTCGGCCTCAAACACGCGGATCATTTCCTCCAGCGCCCGCATGGTCGTGCCATGCGTATGGCTGCTGCCGTTGACGAGCAATACTTTCATGCCCCAAAACCTCCTTGCGGCCCGAACCGCATGAACTCTCTTTCCATTATACACCAGCTCTGTCCAAAAATCCAGCCGCAACGCCGCGCTGTCAGGGCAAGGCTGCGGACTCGGGGAACGGCCGTTTCTCACCCCGTGCAAAAGGTGTGGCCGAGGCAGGGCGGCACGCGACGGCGGGGGAGAGAGCATGTCCAACGCATCCCTCTCGGAGACGGCGCGCTCCCTATCCCCCGGGGGCAGGCTGCGCCGCCCAGTTGCACCAGTTCCCCCGCAGGACCTTTTCTCCCGGAACATTTCAGACGGGCCTTCAGCGCGGCAAAAGCAGCTGAAGCCGGCATAGAGAGGATGGAAAGGGCAGGGGAAGAGGAACGACAAAAAGTTCAGCATCGTTAATGCTGGAGCGGCGCGCTTTGGCCCCCGTAGGGGGACAAAGCGTGACGCACCG
>DVGE01000057.1 GCA_018712885.1 Candidatus Pullichristensenella stercoripullorum
ACCTCGGGCGGGTTCTTGTCCCAGCCGAGGGTGATGTTCTCATCCACCCATTTCATGGCGCGCTCGAACTCGTCGTGGTCGTAGATGCCCTCGTTCCAGCGGCGGATGATCTCGGACATGTCCACGGACTCGTAGCGCATGCCCAGGTATTTTTCAAACAGCTCGGGGTTGGGCGTGGAACCGGCGATGCCCATGGCGATGGCGCCCAGCGCCATGTAGGACTTGCCGCGCATCTCCGCCACCGCCAGGCCGGCCTTGGCAAACCGCAGCAGCTTTTCCTTGACGTCGTCGGGAATGGTGTAATCGCCGATGTCCTTTACGTCATGGCCGTAGATGCCGAACGCCGGCAGACCCTTCTGCGCGTGCGCGGCCAGCACCGCCGCCAGATACACCGCGCCGGGGCGCTCCGTGCCGTTGAAGCCCCAGACAGCCTTGGGGGTGAGGGGGTCCATGTCCATGGTCTCAGAGCCGTAGCACCAGCAGGGGGTCACGCTGATAGACACGCCCACGTTCTCCCGCGCGAACTTCTCCGCGCAGTCCGCCGCCTCTTTGAAGCCGCCGATGGTGGTGTCGGCGATGACGCACTCCACGGGCAGTCCGCAGCTGTAGCGCAGATTCGCCTCGAGGAAGTCCTTGGCAGCTTTGGCAAGGCCCATGGTCTGATCTTCCAGACCTTCGCGAACACCCTTGCGGCGCCCGTCGATGATGGGGCGGATGCCGATCTTCGGCAGCGAGCCGCACAGGCGGTTGACCGGTTTCGTCATGGGGATGGACTTCGGGTTTGCCTTCATGATGTCTACCTCCTTGAAAATTCTGTTAAAGTCACCTTCATTATATAACCGATCGCGTCGAATGGCAAGCGGTTTTCGCAAAATGATGTGATGAAAATTTTGCAGAGCGGCAAAATTATGCACAGAAGTCATGCAAAACGGCGTTTCGCCGCGTCCGCGCGCCCGCCCCGCCGCGCAAGCCCCCCGCGGCCCCGTCCGGCTTGACAGAAGCGGGCCGTCTTGCTATAATATCAGCCATAACATACCAAAAGGGGGAATCTGCCTTGGGCCCAATCGCGGGTCAAATACTGTTGCAATTCGTCTTCATCGCCATCAACGCCATTTTCGCGGCGACGGAGATCGCCCTCATCTCTCTGAATGAAAACAAGCTCCGGCGCGAGGCGGACGCGGGCGACAAGCGCGCGGCGCAGATGCTGAAGATCGCCGAAACGCCGACTACCTTCCTTTCCACCATCCAGATCGCCATCACGCTGTCCGGCTTTCTCGGCGCTGCCTTCGGCGCGGACAACTTCGCCGAGCGCATCACCGATTATTTCGTCAATACCGTAGGCGTCACTGCCATTCCCGCCTCGACCATCAACACGCTTTCGGTCGTGGTCGTCACCATCGTCATCTCCTACTTCACGCTGGTGCTTGGCGAACTCGTCCCCAAGCGCGTGGCGATGAAGAAGTCCGAGCAGATCGCGCGCGCCATCTGCGGCTTCATCAGCGGCATGTCGAAGATATGCAAGCCCGTCATCTGGCTGCTGACCAAGTCCACCAACGGCGTCCTGCGCCTGATGCACATCAGCCCCGAAGATGAAGAAGAAGAGGTCTCCGAGGAGGAGATCCGCTACATGGTGGATGTCGGCGAGGAAAAGGGCACCATCGAGACCAGCGAGCGGGACATGATCGAGAACATCTTCGAGTTCAATAACATCACCGCCGAGGACGTCATGGTGCACCGCACCGACATGCGCTTTATCTGGATGGACTCCACCCACGACGAGATCATTGAGACCATCCGCTCAAGCGGCCTTTCCCGCTTTCCCGTCATCGGCGAGGACGCGGACGACGTCAAGGGTCTGCTCATCGCCCGCGACTACCTGCTCAACGAGGAGCGCGCTGAAAAGCAGACGCTCGAAGCGCTCATCCGCCCGGCCTACTTCGTGCCCGAGAGCGTGCGCGCGGACGTGCTTTTCCGCAACATGCAGATCAAGAAGGTCCACATGGCCATCGTCGTCGATGAATACGGCGGCACCAGCGGCCTTGTGACCATGGAAGACCTGCTGGAGGAGATCGTCGGCAATATCTACGACGAGACCGACCCTTTGGAAGCCCGCGAGATCACCGAGCTGGAACCGGGCGTGTTCCGCGTGGCCGGCCATTGCGACCTGGACGCCCTGCGCGAACGCCTCGGCGTGGACATCCCCGAAAACGACGAGATCGACACCCTGAGCGGCCTCATCATCAACGAGCTTTCCAACGTGCCCGAGGACGGCAGCACCTTCGACATCGACCTGTGCGGCATGCACGTACACGTCGATGAGGTGCGCGACCGCCGCGTGGAGTGGACCACCGTGCGCCTCCCCGCAAAGGACGAGGCGGCGGAAGAAGCGCCTTCGGCGGCGAAGGAGGACTGACATGGCTTCCCCGCGCAAGCATAGCCAAAAACAGGACAGGCGGGCGGCGATCGTGTTTTGCACGGTCGTCGCCGTGCTGCTTTTGGCGCTGGCGCTGCTGCTTGGCTGGTTCTTCTTCCTCCGCTCCACGGGCGAGGACGCGCAGACCGCGCCCAGCCCTTCGCCCACCGTCGCCGCCGCTGTGCGCGCTGTGGATACGCCCGTTCCCGAGCCGACGGCCACGCCCTTTTCGCCCCGCACCGTCACCATCCGCGCCGTGGGCGATGTGATGATGCACGAGGCGCAGCTGGATGCCGCCGCCCGCCCCGGCGAGGGCTACGATTTCTCCCCGCAGTACGCGGACATCGCCCCCTCCCTGATGGCGGCGGACTACACCATCGCCAATCTGGAGACCACCGTGGGCCTGTACAGCGACCAGCCCTATTCGGGCTTTCCCATGTTCAACGCCCCGCCGGAGCTGCTCACAGCCCTGCGGGAGGCGGGCGTGGAATTCGTCACCATGGCCAACAACCACATCCTCGACCGCTTTTACGACGGCATGCTCCTCACCATGGACAACGTCGAGGCCGCGGGCCTTGCCTACGGCGGCGTCAACCGCTCCAAAGAAGAGCAACTGGAGCCGAACATCGTCGAGGTGGGCGGCGTCAAACTGGGCATGCTCTGCTACACGGATTACACCAACGGTCTGGAAAAGCGCAGCGACCCGCAGGCCCGCGAGTCCGGCGTCAACTACATCGAGGACGCGGACTTTGCCGCCGAAGTACAGAAGCTGCGCGAAGCCGGCGCGGACGCCGTCATCGCCTACATGCACTGGGGCCGCGAGTACCGCCGCGAAGCCAACGACGAACAGCGTGCCGTCACCGATCGCCTGCTCGCCGCCGGGGTGGACGTCATCCTCGGCAGCCACCCGCACGTGGTGCAGCCCGCGGGCATGCGCGAGGTGACGCTGGCGGACGGCACGAAGCACGAGGCGCTCGTCGCCTACAGCCTCGGCAATTTCAACAGCGCCATGACCGACGAATACACCGATTCCGGCATCATCCTCGAATTCACCCTCGTCGAGCAGGAGGAAGGCGGCTTCAAGGTCGAAGACGCGGGCTTCGTGCCCACCTACTGCTGGGAAGTGGACGGCGTCTTTACCACCATCCCCGCCCTTCCTTACTACGACGAGGCCCCGGAGGGGATGTCGGATGCGCAGCACCAGCGCCTGCGCAAGAGCGTGGACGACGTGACCGCCCTCATGGGCGGGCGGCTTACCGTGCTGGAGACGTAGGGGCATGAGCCTTTACATAGAAAACATTGGAGGAAGGGAACATGAAAAGGAAACTCACACTGTTGCTCGCCTGCCTCATGGCGCTGACCATGGCGCTGACCGGCGCGGCGGAAAGCCTCTCCCCGGTCGGCACCTGGACGCTCACCGGCGTGGAAGCCAATGGCGAGACGTACGACCCCGCCATGCTCGGCATGGAGATCACCATGACCCTCAACGAGGACGGCACCGCCGAGATGGGCATGAGCGGCCTTGTGGAAGAGGGCGGTACGTGGAGCGTGGAGGGCGACGTTGTCACCGTGATCGACCCCGATGGCGAAGAAATGCCGATGACGCTGACCGAGGACGGCTCCCTGCGCGCGGAACAGGACGGCATGGGAATGATCTTCACCCTCTCCACCGGGGATGAAGGCCAGTCGGCCATAGGGGCTGCCGCGGAGGTGGCTGTACTCGAAGACGTCGCTCTGGAGGACTTCAACGGCGAATGGACAGCCACCCATGGTCTCGCCATGGGCATAGAAGTGCCGCTGGAGACCCTCGGCCTTGCCATGGACGTCAGCATTGACAACGGCTACATCACCATCAGCGACGGCACGAACAGCGACATCGTCAAGGGCGAGCTGGCAGAAAACGCGCTGGTCGTCGAGGAGAGCGGCGTGCAAATGCCCTTCTACCTGCGCGAGGATGGCACCCTTTCCCTCGCCATGGAACAATCCGGCATGACCATCGAGATCATCTTCGAGCGCGCCGCCTGACGCGCCCCCGCCATTCATCCAGCCGCCGCCCCGCGCGACGGCTGGATGCGCTTTCCCGAAGGGAGGGAACGCCATGAAACGAAAACTCGCGCTGTTGCTCACCTGCCTGCTGCTCGCCGCCCCGCTCTGCGCGGCGGAGGAAGCGCCGCTCACCGGCGCGTGGGTGCTGGAGAGCGTCTCGATGGAAGCCTCGCTGGAAGATGGATCGCTGGCCTTCGCCTACGACATCGCGGAAGGGGGCGGGGAAGTGAAACTGACCCTCGAGCCCGATGGCAGCGCTCATGTATCCGTCACCGAAGGCATACTGGACGCCGCGTCCCTGTCGTACCTTACGGGCTGGGAGGCGGACGCCGAGTCGTGGGCGATGGATGGGGAGAACGTCCTTGTCACCGCGCCCTCCGGCGCTGTGCTGACGCTCACGCCTGAGGAAGGCGCCCTCTGCGCCCGGCAGCAGGGCGCGACACTGCGCTTCGTGCGCCCGGAGGCGGTCACTTCCGTGGCCATCCGCACGGACGCGACGCTTGAGGACTTTGCCGGCTCGTGGACGGCGGTCAGCACCGACATGTTTGGCCTGGGAATGTCCACGGATATGCTCGGCATGTATATGTCCGCAGACATCGAGGGCAACGCCATCACCCTGAGGATCGCCGCTGACGACCCCGTCAACGAGACGCCGTCTTCATCCGTCGACGAGTACACAGGCACGCTGGAGGGAGGCGCGCTGATCGTAAAAACGGAACTTGAAGCGACGGCTGACGAGATGCGCGGGGATGAACTGGTCGAGTCGGAGGACGCTGGCGTTACCGATCAGAAGACCTTCCGCCTGCGCGAAGACGGCCTCATGGTCATGACGTGGGCCGTGTCGGGCGATTTGGGTATGGACGTCACCTTCGAGCGCGTAGCCTGACCTGTCCGCTCTAACGCCCCGCTCCGGCGGGGCGGCTTTTCCCCCGCGTGAACTTTTTGTTCTTTACCTTTCAGCGCTTGACACCTTTTCCGCAGGTGCTATACTTGTGAAAATACCATCAGAAATGGAGGCCTTGCTATGGCGATCATCCGGGAAGGGCTTACTTTTGACGACGTTTTGCTGATCCCCCGCAAGAGCAATGTGCTGCCCAAGGAGGTAGACACCTCCGTGACGCTCACTGAGGGCATCTCCCTGAACATCCCCCTGATGAGCGCCGCCATGGATACCGTCACCGACGCGCGCCTGGCCATCGCCATCGCCCGCGAGGGCGGTCTGGGCGTCATCCACAAGAACATGTCCATCGAGGCGCAGGCCGCGCAGGTGGACAAGGTCAAGCGCTCGGAAAACGGCGTCATCACCGATCCTTTCTTCCTCTCCCCGGATCACCTGGTCTCCGACGCGCAGGAACTGATGGCGCGCTACCGCATCTCCGGCGTGCCCATCACCGAAAACGGCAAGCTGGTCGGCATCCTCACCAACCGCGACCTGCGCTTTGAGACCGACTATTCCCGCAAGATCTCCGAGGTCATGACCTCGAAAAACCTCGTCACCGCCCCCGTGGGCACCACGCTGGAACAGGCGCGCGAGATTCTCGCCAAGCACCGCATCGAAAAACTGCCGCTGGTGGACGAAAACTACATGCTGCGCGGCCTCATCACCATCAAGGACATCCAGAAGTCCCAGCAGTACCCCAACTCCGCCAAGGACAGCCAGGGCCGCCTGCTCTGCGCCGCCGCCGTTGGCGTCACCCGCGACATGATGGATCGCGTCGCCGCGCTGGTCAACGCCAAGGTGGACGCCGTCGGCCTCGACACCGCCCACGGCCACTCCGCCGGCGTGCTTACCGCCGTGGAGACCATCAAAAAGGCCTATCCCGACCTGCCGCTCATCGCCGGCAACGTCGCCACCGCCCACGCCACCCACGATCTCATCATGGCCGGCGCGGACGTGGTCAAGGTCGGCATCGGCCCCGGCTCCATCTGCACCACCCGCGTGGTCGCCGGCATCGGCGTGCCGCAGATCACCGCCATCATGGACTGCGCCGAGGAGGCCGACCGCTACGGCAAGACCATCATCGCCGACGGCGGCGTCAAGTACTCCGGCGACATCCCCAAGGCCATCGCCGCCGGCGCCAGCGCCGTGATGCTCGGCAGCCTCTTCGCCGGCACGGAGGAGAGCCCGGGCGCCAAGGAGATCTATCAGGGCCGTTCCTTCAAGGTCTATCGCGGTATGGGCTCCCTCGCGGCCATGGCCGAGGGCAGCAAGGACCGCTACTTCCAGGAGGACGCCAAGAAGCTCGTTCCCGAGGGCGTCGAAGGCCGCGTGCCCTACAAGGGGCCGCTGGCGGACACCATCTTCCAGCTCATGGGCGGCCTGCGCTCCTCGATGGGCTACTGCGGGACGCCCACCATCCAGTCCCTGCGCGAGAACGGCGAGTTCATCCGCATCACCAACGCCGGCCTCGTCGAGAGCCACCCGCACGACATCAACATCACCAAGGAAGCCCCCAACTACTCCCGCGTGGGATAAGGCTTCCTCCCCGAACCGCCGCGCCGCCCCGCGCCGCGCGGCGGTTTTGCGTTCCGGCGAAAAAAACCCGGAAGCGCGCTTGACATGTCCGCGCGGCTGTGGTATGCTCTATCTTGACAACGCGATGATGAAGCCAAGTAGCGGGGATATGCCGGATCAAGAGAGCCTTCGGCCGGTGGAAGAAGGTGAAAGCGCCCCTGCGAATACCCTTCGGAGCGGCCCGGGCGAAACGCCAGTAGTCCGGGACGGCCCGCGCCCGTGAACGCGCCCCGAGACGCCGTGCGTTTTTTCTGCGGCAAACGGAAGTGGTACCGCGATCCGTCGCCTTCCTTTGGGAAGGCGATTTTTTTGATAAGGAGGCTTCCCATGAAATTCACCGAGGACGTATTCGCCGCCCATATGCGGCCAATCACCGGCTCCGCCATCCGCGAGATTTTCAAGCTGTTGGGCAAGCCCGGCATGATCTCCTTCGCCGGCGGCAACCCCTCCAACGCAGCCCTCGAGCCGCAGGTCATTTCCGAACTGGCCGTGGAAGTGCTGGCAAAGTACGGCACCACGCTTTTGCAGTACGGCGCCACCGAGGGCTTTGCCCCCTTCATCGAGAGCGCGGGCGAGTTCCTCTCCGAAGTCGGCCTCCACGCCGGCCCCGGCGAATTGCTGCCCGTGCAGGGCGGCACGCAGGGCTTTGACCTGCTCGTCAAGGCGCTGGTCGAGCCGGGCGACGTCATCCTCGCCGAAGACCCCACCTTCCTGGGCGCTCTGCAGGCCATGCGCACCTACAACGCCCGCGTCATCCCCGTGGCCACGGATGAAAACGGCGTCATCCCCGAGGATGTCGAGAAAAAGATCAAAAAATACAGCCCGAAGCTGATGTACATCATCCCCAGCTTCCAGAACCCCACCGGCGTGACCCTCTCGCTGGAGCGCCGCAAGGCCATGGCTCATCTCGCCTGCGAATACGGCGTGGTCCTGGCCGAGGACGACCCCTACCGCGATTTGCGCTATGCGGGCGAGGCGCTGCCCGCCATCAAGGCTTTCGACGAAGAGGGCTGGGTGGTCTACCTCTCCAGCTTCTCCAAGTACGTCTCCCCCGGCATGCGCCTGGGCGCGGCGGTGGGCAACAAAATGCTCATCCGCAAGATGACCATCGGCAAGCAGTCAACGGACGTGCACTCCCCGCTGCTCGTGCAGGCCATCATCGACGCCTACCTGCGTAAGGGCCTGATGCCCGGCCACCTGAAGCGCATCTGCGGCGACTACAAAAAGCAGCTGGACGCCATGCTGGAGGGCTTCAAGTACCTGCCCGCGGGCACGCGCCACACCGTTCCCGAAGGCGGCCTCTTCGTCTGGGCCGAGCTTCCCGAGGGCATGGACGCCAGGGCGCTGCTGGACAGGTGCGTGGAAAACAACGTCGCCTACGTCCCCGGCACCTTCTTCTACGTGGAGGGCGGCCACGAAAATACCATGCGCCTGAACTTCTCCAACGCCACCATTGAGGACATCGACAAGGGCATGCACGCGCTGGGCGTGGCATTGGCCCAATAACAGGAGGATATACCGTTGAACGCACTGGACATCTTGAAAGAGCGCGGCTTTATCGCCCAGGTCACCTTTGAGGACGAGCTTTACAAGGCCTTCGACGAGGGCATGGTCACCTTCTACACCGGCTTTGACCCCACCGCCGACAGCCTGCACATCGGCCACTACATCCCCATCATGGCCATGGCGCATCTGCAGCGCGCCGGCCATCGCCCCATCGCCCTGATGGGCGGCGGCACGGGCATGATCGGCGACCCCTCCGGCAAGAGCGACCTGCGCAAGATGATGACCGTGGAGACCGTCGACCACAACGTCTCCTGCATCAAAAAGCAGATGGCGAAGTTCCTCGATTTCGATTCCGGCCGCGAGAACGCCGCCATCATCGCCAACAACGCCGACTGGCTGCGCAGCCTCAACTACATCGACTTTTTGCGCGAAGTCGGCTCGCTGTTCTCCGTTAACCGCATGCTCACCGCCGAGTGCTATAAGCAGCGCATGGAGCGGGGGCTCACCTTCCTCGAGTTCAACTACATGATCATGCAGTCCTACGACTTCCTCGAGCTGTTCAAGCGCTACGGCTGCACGCTGCAGGCCGGCGGCGACGACCAGTGGTCGAACATGCTCTCCGGCGCGGACCTCATCCGCCGCAAGGAGCAAAAGCCCGCCTTCGCCCTCACCTTCAAGCTGCTTTTGACGTCCGACGGCCGCAAGATGGGCAAGACGGAAAAGGGCGCGCTCTGGCTCGACCCTGACCGCACCTCGCCCTACGAGTTCTACCAGTACTGGCGCAACGTCGACGACGCGGACGTGGAAAAGTGCCTGGCGCTTCTCACCTTCCTGCCCATGGACGAAGTGCGCCGCCTCGGCGCGCTCAAGGACGCGGCCATCAACGAGGCCAAGCGCGTGCTGGCCTTTGAGGTCACCAAACTCATCCACGGCGAGGAAGAGGCCGTCAAGGCCCGCGACGCGGCCGAGGCTCTCTTTGGCGGCGGCGCCATGGGCGGCAGCGTGCCCACCACCGCGCTCACGGCGGCGGAACTGGCGGAAGAAAACCGCCTCGTGGCGCTGCTTGCCCGCGCCGGCCTGTGCAAGTCCAACGGCGAGGCGCGCAAGGCTATCCAGCAGGGCGGCGTCACCGTCAACGACGAAAAGGTCACGGACGTGGACTTCCGCTTCACCCCCGAGATGCTTTCCGGCGAAGGCGCGCTGGTGCGCAAGGGCAAGAAGAGCTACCATCGCTTCAAGCTGGCCTGATGCAACATTGCCCGCGGCGTCCTGCCGCGGGCGATCGCCGTATTTTTGAAAGACGCGGAGGCGCGCATGAAGCCATACAAGACGCTCGTTTCCCGCGCGGACGCGGAGTTCATCATCAACAGATCGCGCTTCATCGGCCACGGCAAGCCCGTGGAGACGGAGGAGGAGGCGCTCGCCTTCCTCGCCGAGATGCGCGAGACCTACAAGGACGCCACCCACAACTGCTACGCCTACATCGTCGGCGCCAACATGGGCGTGATGCGCTATTCGGACGACGGCGAACCCGGCGGCACTGCCGGCATGCCCATTATCGAAGTGCTCAAAGCCCGGGAGGTGACCAACTGCTGCGTGGTGGTGACGCGCTACTTCGGCGGCGTCCTCCTCGGCGCGGGCGGGCTGGTGCGCGCCTATTCGCGCGGCGCGGCGGAGGCCGTCAACGCCTGCGGCGTGGGCGTGATGCACCCCACGCTGCGCGTCCTCGTGGATGTGCCGTACCCGCTTTTGAGCAGGGTGGAGTTTTTCCTGAAAACCGCCCCGGTGATCGTCGAGGACAAGGCGTTTGCCGAGCAGGTGACGCTGACGCTGCTCGTGCGCGAAGCGGACGCCGCCGCGCTGGAGGCGGCTCTCGTCGACCTGTCCGAGGGCGTGCTGGAGCCGGTGCGCTTCGACGAGTTCTATCACCCCTGGCCGGAGGCGGACGATACGCCGCGTTAAAATAACAGTCTCCCGCTTGCAATGCGCCCCTTCCGGGCGTATAATGATTCCAAAATTCCATTTTCAGATACGGAGGGTC
>DVGE01000058.1 GCA_018712885.1 Candidatus Pullichristensenella stercoripullorum
GTTCCACGCGCCGGCGTTCGGCGCGGCGCGCAGCCACGCTTCCAGCGTTTCCCAGCGCGCCGCCTCGCCGGAGAGGATGATGTACTTGAGGTTGGGCAGACAGCCCTCCCTGAGCGCCCCGGCCTCGGCCACGCGCACGTAGCTGGACGGGGTCATGGTCAGTTCCGTCACCCCCAGCGCCGCCAGCCGCTCCACCATGATGGCGGGGAAGGCGAGGGCGCGGGCGGGCAGTATGTGTACGGTGGCCCCCAGCGCCAGCGGCGGGTAGAGGTCGATGATGGAGTTGGCGTAGAAAAACGGCGACTGGTTGCCGAACACGTCTTCCCCGGTAAAGCCGTATTTTTCGATGGTCGCGCGCGCGTAGGCGAGATAGGCCCCCTGCGTCTGCACCACGCCCTTGGGCGCGCCCGTGGAGCCGCTGGTGAAGAGGATGGAGAGCGCGTCCTCCGCCCGCGTCGCCGCGCGCCGCTCCAGCAGCGCCCGCGTGTTGAGCGCAGCGCGCGCCGCCTCGGCAAAGTCCATGAGCGGCCACGCGCCCGCCGCCGCCACCGCCGCGCGCGTCTGCGCGTCCACCAGCACCGCTTCCGGCGAAAGGCGCTTCAGAATGTCCCGCAGGCGCTCCGCGGGCATGTTGGCGTCCAGCGGCGCGTAGCAGCAGCCGGCGTAGAGAACGCCCAGCAGCGCCGCCACGGTGTGCGCGTCGCGGTCATCCATCACCACCGCCACGGGGCGGCCCGCCCGCGCGCGCGCGCAGAGCGCCGAGCCGACGCGGCGCGAGCGTTCCAGCAGTTGGGCAAAGGTCAGCGTCCGCCGCTCGCTGACAAAGGCGGGCTTGTCCGGCAGGCGGCGGGCGGAAGTTTCGAGAAAGTCCAGAACGTTTTCGCTCATGCGTCGTCCCTCCAGCGGTATTGCGGGTATTGGCCGAACCACGCGTCGGCGCAGCGCTGATAGCTTTCGTAGGCCGCGTCGCTGCGGCGGTCGGGAAGGTCGAACCACGCATCCAGATCCTTGCCCAGCTGACGCGAGAGCGTGACGCTGCCCTTGACGTTGAGATGCTGCCAGTCGGCAAAGTCCGAGGCGTAGAGCAGGCCATAGCGCCGGTCGGGATCGTTGTAATCGACCCAGTGCGCGCCGTGTTCCTCCGCCACCGCCTGCAGGGCGTTGTAATACATGTGGTCAAAGGCGTAGTCCGGCGTGGGCAGGGCGGCGACCAGCACGGGGATGTCCCTTTCCGCCGCCAGATCGAGCAGCTTTTCAAAGTACTCCTTCTGGCGCGGGTGCAACGGCTTTTGCGTGTCCGTGCGCACCAGCGAGGGGCGCTGATGGCGCTCCACATCCGTGGATTCGATGTAGCCCTTCCAGTCCACGCCGCGGCCGCCGTTGTCCGGGGGCAGGGTGAAGCTCTCCGCCGTCACATTCGGATAGTAGCTGTGCAACTGCGGGAAGGCCAGCGCGTAGCCGGGCACGTCCTCCATGGGCACGCAGGCGGCGATGGCGCGCAGGCGGGTGAGCGGGTCGCGGATGCCGTAGGTGCTGAGGATGGTGCGGCCTGGATTTGTGTGATCCTGCTGATAGATGGCGGCCTTGGCATCGACGACGATCAGGCGCGGGGATTGCGTCTTCAGCGCCTCCTCAAGGTAGAAATAGCTGATCCAGAAGGGCTGCTCCGCGCCGCAGAGATCGTAGGCGGCGATGCCGTGTTCCTCCCACAGCACATTGGTGTTCACCCCGGCGTAGGCCACGCTGGTGCCAAGGACAAGCACGTCCACGGTGTCTTCGTCCTGACGGTAGAGATTGGTCATGCTGCAAATGCCGTAATCGTACTTCGGCGTCAGCACATAGGCGATATAGCCAAGCACCACAGCCAGCAGCAGGAGAAAACATACCAGCCGCAGCCAGAAGCGGGCGATGGCTGCCCCTCTGCTCATCTTCGCACCCCCTCGCTAGAACTGCGCGTACAGAAACGCCGTGGCGTCGTAGCCCGCCCCGTAGTGGCCGAAGACGAGCGTGGCGGCGATGAGCAGGATCAGCGCCGGCCAGCGCACGGCGATGGTGCCCTCGGCCAGACGGCGGTCCACCGCCACGCCGCGCTCGCAGAGCAGATCGACCGCGAGCAGCAGCAGCATGCCCGCCCCGGCGATGCCCCACTCCAGCGCCGGCATGACCTGCAAAAGCAGCGCGCCCGCGCCGTCAAACGACCAGTTTCGCACCGTCCCGCCCAGCAGCGCGACGGCCGTGTCCGCCTGAGCGGTAACGGCGAAGAACTGCGCCGGCAGGATGAGAAGCAGCGTGCGCGCGCGGCAGAAGGCGCGCCAGAGGCAGCTTTCCCCGCGCACACGCATGCCGGAGCGCAGGCGGGCAAAGAGCGGCTCCAGCAGCAGCGCCCCGCCCAGCAGCAGGCCAAAGTACGCCCCGTAGAGCAGGGCGCTGAGGTTCACCGCGTGCCAGAGGCCGATGAGCGCGAAGATCACCAGCGTCGCCACCGCGCCCGGCAGCGCGCGGCCCGCCTTTTTGCCCAGCAGCCGCCGCCCCGCCCGCGCCAGAAACAGCCCCAGAGGCGAGGTACACAGCGGGTAGAACAGATAGGCGCGGAACCACGCGCCCAGCGTGATGTGCCAGCGCCGCCAGTATTCGGCCACGCTTTGGGCGAAGAAGGGGCGGCGGAAGTTTTCCGGCAGTTCCACGCCCAGCATGCGCGCCGCGCCAAGGGCCACGTCCATGCCGCCGGAGAAGTCGGCGTAGAGGCGCACGGCGTAGAGCGCCGCGCCCAGAAGGAGCATCCAGCCCGGCTGCCCCGCTTCCACGGCGAAAGCCGCAAGGCGGTCGGCGATCACCAGTTTTTTGAAGTAGCCCCAGATCACGCGCTCAAAACCGGCCACGAATGCCGCCGGTTCAAAGGCGGCGGGCCGGGAAAGCTGCGGCGCAAGCTGCGCGTAGGTGGAGATCGGCCCCTGCGCCAGCTGGGGGAAGAAGGCCATGAAGAGAAGGAATTTCAGCGGATGGCGCTCGGCCCGCTGACGGCCCCATGCCACATCCAGCAGATAGCCCGCGCCCTGAAAGGTGCAATAACTCAGCCCCAGCGGGGCCAGCACGCGCATGGAGGAGAGCCGTTCGCCCGCACCCAGCGCCGACAAAAGCGCGCCCAGCGGAGAGGCGGCCTTGACAAACACCAG
>DVGE01000059.1 GCA_018712885.1 Candidatus Pullichristensenella stercoripullorum
TGGAAGCGCAGGCCGCCCTTGTAGGGGCCGATGGCGTCGTTGAACTGCACGCGGTAGCCCTTGTTGACGCGGATATGGCCCTCGTCGTCCATCCAGGGCACGCGGAAGAGGATCACGCGGTCCGGCTCGACCATGCGCTCGAGGATGGCGTTGCGCTGGTAGATGGGATCGCTGTCCACGACCGGCGCGAGGGATTCGAGCACCTCGCTCGCCGCCTGATGGAATTCAGGTTCGCCGGGATTCTTTTTGATCAAAAGCTCCAGAACTTCCTTTGCGTAGGACATGAGGCGATACCTCCTTGGATTTGCAGGATGTAAACATTATATACTGCAAATCGGAAGATGTACAGAGGTTTTTTCGCGGTTTTTTGCTAATTTTCGGTTATTTTACAAAAGCAAAATTCATTCACGAGCCCTCAGAGATCGTTTTTGACGGTTTTTCCTGCAAGCGCGTCCATGGCTAAAATGTATCCCTGCATGCCGAATCCTGCAATTTGCCCCACACAGGAAGCGGCGGTGACAGAGCGGTGGCGAAATTCCTCACGCCGATGGATGTTGCTCAAATGCACCTCCACCGCCGGGATCGGCACCGAGGCGAGCGCGTCGCGCAGGGCGTAGGAATAGTGCGTGAACGCGCCGGGATTGATGATGATGCCGTCGTAGTTCTCGCGCCAGGCGCGCTGGATCTCGTCGATGAGCGCCCCTTCATAATTGCTTTGGAAACAGGCGACCTCGTGCCCGCGGCTCTGCGCGGCGCGCTCCACCTGCGCCATCATCTCCTCGTACCCCGTGCGCCCGTAGATATTCGGCTCCCGCGTGCCGGTCATGTTCAGGTTCGGCCCGTTCAGGATCATGATCTTCATCGCCGTATCCTCCTCGAATGGAAAACTTTGCCGTTTCAGTATAGCAAATCGCGCGCGAAAGCGCAACAGTCTTGATTTGCCAGGCGCTCGCGCCAGCGCATAATTCGACCGCCGGCCTTGAATAATAACCGTGGACAGCAAGGCCGACAAAATTTCGGGAAGGAAGATCATTATGAGAGCGACAGGCATCGTGCGCAGGATCGACGAACTGGGGCGCGTGGTGATCCCCAAGGAGATCCGCCGCACGCTTCGCATAAGGGAAGGCGATCCGCTGGAGATCTACACGGATCACGACGGGGAAGTGGTGCTGAAGAAGTATTCGCCCATTGGCGAGATCGCCAACATCGCCAAGGACTACACCGACTCCCTCTACCGCACGCTGGGGCACATCGCCTGCATCTGCGACCGCGACGCGGTGGTCTCCGCTACGGGCGGCGCCAAGCGCGAGCTGATCGAAAAGCCCCTCAGCGCCGAAGTGGAAAACATATTGCAGAGCAGGCAGATGTCCGTGCTCAACATCAGCGCCGGCGCGCGGATGATCCCCATCACCAGCGACGACCACGCCGAGGCGTACAGCGCCCAGCTCATCGCGCCCATACTCGCCGACGGCGAGATCATCGGCGGCCTGATGCTCCTCAGCCGCGATTCCGGCGCGAGCATGGGCGAGGTCGATCAGAAGGTCGCCGAGACCACCACCAGCATCATTGCCCGGCAGATGGAACAATAGAAGCGTTGCAAGGCGCGGCAAAATATGGTATAATCCGGTCAGATATTTGCGAGAGGAAATGAAAATATGTCGCGGATCATCGTGATCGGATGCGGGTTTCGCCGCGAACAGCTGACGCTGGAAGCGATTGAGGCCATCGAGGGCGCGGACAAGGTGCTTTTGCGCACGGGGCGCTGCGGCCTTCGGGATCATCTTGTGGAAAAGGGCGTCGCCTTTGAAACGCTGGACGCGCTCTATGAGCGCGCTGAGGATTTTGACGAACTCATCCGTCTGACGACGCAGGCCGTGCTGGATGCCTCGCGGGAAGGCAGCGTCGCCTACGCGGTGTTCGACGTGCGCGACGTGAGCGTGCAGGCCCTTCTCAAAACTGGCGCGGATGTGCGCGTCATCGCCGGCCCGCCGGCGGAAGAGGGGCTGTGGGCCTTTGCCGAGGGCGCGACGGACTGCTGGGCGGCCTCGGAATGGGAAACGTGGACGCTGCACGCCGACCGCAACGCGCTCATCCGCGAAGTGGACACGCGCGAACTGGCCGCGGAAGTGAAGCTGAAGCTCATGGACTGCTATCCGGAGGAATCGGAGATCTACGTGCGCGCCGGCAACGGCGGCGTCGAAAAGACCTCCCTGGTGGAATTGGACAGGCTCCCTGCCTACGACCACCGCCTCAGTGTGCTCGTGCCCGCACAGCGGGAGCTGACGAAGCTGGAGCGCTACGGATTTGACGAGTTGAACCGCGTCATCCACATCCTCCGCTCCCCGGGCGGATGCCCCTGGGATCGCAAGCAAACGCATGAGACGCTGCGCACCAACCTTGTCGAAGAGGCATACGAGGCCGTGGACGCCATCGACCGCGAGGACATGGACGCGCTTTACGACGAATTGGGCGACGTGCTTTTGCAGATCGTCCTGCACGCGGAGATCGCCCGCGAACACGGAGACTTCACCATCGGGGATGTGACCACGGCCATCACCCACAAGATGATCTTCCGCCACCAGCACGTCTTTGGCAGCGCCAAGGCGGATACTGCCGACGAGGTGCTCGACCTCTGGCAGAAGGTGAAAAAAGCCGAGCGCCACCAACAGACGCAGGCGGAAGTGCTGCGCTCCGTGACCAGGAGCCTGCCGGCGCTGATGCGTGCGGAAAAAGTGCAAAAGCGCGCCGCGGACGTGGGGTTCGACTGGGAAAACGCCCGCGCCGCTTTCTACAAGATCGGCGAGGAGGCGGAAGAGCTCTCCCGCGCCGTGGAGGATGGCGGCGGCGTCGAGGAAGAAGCGGGCGACCTGCTCTTTGCCGTGGTCAACGTACTGCGCCTGCTCAAGCTCGACCCGGAGATCGCCCTCAATCGTGCCACGGATAAATTCACCGCGCGGTTCGCGGAAATGGAGCGTCTCATTCTTGCGGACGGCAAGTCGCTCGCGGAAATGACGCTGGCCGACATGGATGCGTATTGGGATCGCGTAAAATTGTCGGAAAATAGCCGTCTTTAGCAGGATTTTCCCGCATGGGCGCGAATGATTATGCCTAGGCGATCGGCGCGCTTTGCGCGCGGCGCCTTGGAATGGGATCGCACAGATCTCTTTGCCAGAATATTTGGAGGTGGCACCAATGAATAAGGTTACTCTCGTGGCGAAAATCGCGGAAAAGTCTGGACTTTCCAAGAAGCAGGCTGAGCTGGCGCTCGGCGCTTTCATCGACTCTGTTACCGAAGCGCTCAAAGAGGGCGACAAGGTGCAGCTGATGGGCTTTGGCACCTTTGAGGTCAAGGAGCGCGCCGCCCGCACGGGACGCAACCCCTCGACGGGCGAGACCATTGAGATCCCCGCCAGCAAGACCCCCTCGTTCAAGGCCGGCAAGGGCCTGCGCGACGAATTCTGATCCGTCTGGCGAGGGAAGTTTCCTTCTAGCGCGACGCGGGGCATTTGCCGCCACCCTTCGCGCGCAGGAACCACGTTCAGGGCTGCTTTATCAAGGCAGCCCTGATTCTGTACAGGAGGACAGCATGAGCAGAAAGGCCATGGAAGCCAAGAAGCCCGTCGAGCGCGTGCAGGCCGATTCCATGCGGCTGGACAAATATCTGAAGGTATCGCGCATCATCAAGCGCCGCAGCGTCGCCAACGACGCCTGTTCCACGGGTCATATCACCGTCAACGGCAAGGAGGCCAAGCCAGGCACGGACGTGCGCGTGGGCGACGTGCTGGGCGTGCGTTTTGGCGAAAAGTATACCGAATACGAGGTGCTCTCCATCGGCGAGCACGCCCTCAAACAGGACGCGGCGGACATGTACCGCGTCAAGGCATGAGCACCTGGGCGGTCGTCGTCGCCGCCGGCCGCGGCGAACGCGCCGGTCTGGGCGAGAACAAGGTGTTTTACTGCCTGGGCGGTGTCAGCGTCCTTTCCCGCGCTTTGCGCGCCTTGCGGGAAAGCGCCCTCTTCGACGGCTGCGTTCTCGTGCTGGCCGCGCACGACCGCGCGGCTTACGAAGCCCTTTGCGCGCGCGAAGGGCGCTGCCCTTTGGTCAGGGAGATCGCCGAGGGCGGCGAGACGCGGCAGGCGTCTGTGCTGAACGGCCTGCGCGCCCTGCCCGAGGATTGCGAGATCGTCGCCATCCACGACGCCGCGCGCCCCTTCGTCACCGCGGACATCCTTTCCCGCTCCATCGAGCTTGCCCGGCAGACGGGCAGCGGCGTGGCCTGCGCCCCGGTGGTGGACACCATCAAGGAAGTCGAGGCGGATGGCCGCGTCAAGACGCTTGACCGCGAACGCCTGCGCGCCGCGCAGACGCCGCAGACTTTCCGGCGCGCCGAGATCGTCCGCGCCGCGGAGGAGGCGGAACAAAACGGCTGGTCGGCCACAGACGACGCAGACCTCTACGAGCGCTGCTGGGGGCGCGTGACGCTCTTTACCGCTCCAGAGAGTCCCGGCAATATCAAACTGACCACCAGGGAGGACTTTATGCGCGAAGAAAGCGCCTTTCGCGTCGGCATGGGCTTTGACGCCCATCGCCTCGTCGAGGAGAGAAAACTGGTGCTCTGCGGCGTGAATGTGCCCTGTGAACGCGGGCTGGACGGCCATTCCGACGCGGACGTGGCTGTGCACGCCCTCATGGACGCCATCCTCGGCGCGCTGGGGCTGGGCGACATCGGCCGTCATTTCCCCGACAGCGACAACGCCTATCGCGGCATCTCCTCCATGCTGTTGCTGGCGCGAGTGATGCGCATGGTGGAGGAGCGCGGCTGGCGCGTGGCCAACGCCGATGTGACCATCGTGGCGCAAAGGCCGAAACTCGCGCCGTACATAGAGGAAATGCGCCGCAACATCGCCGAGGCGCTGGGCGTGGCGGTAGACTGCGCCAATATCAAGGCGACGACCACCGAGCGCATGGGCTACGAGGGCAGGGGAGAAGGCATCTCCGCGCAGGCGGTCGTACTGCTCGCGAAAGGAAGTGTGTAAGATGATCGGCATCATCGGCGCGCTGGACATCGAACTGGAACGGCTGATCGGCGCCATGCAGGAGCCTGTGCACCGGGAGATCAGCGGCGTGCCCTTCACCTGCGGGAGGCTTTTGGGAACGGATGTGGTCATCGCCCGCGCCGGCGTGGGCAAGGTCAATGCCGCCGTCTGCGCGCAGACCACGGCGCTCATCTACGAGCCGGAGCTCATCATCAACTCGGGCGTCTCCGGCGCGCTCTCGCCCGATCTGCGCGTGGGCGATGTGGTCATCGGCACGGATGTGGTGCAGCACGATGTGGACACCACGGCGATGGGGGACGAACCGGGCTTTGTCTCCACCGTCGACCGCCTTTCTTTTCCGCTGGACAATTTTGCTTCCACGGCCATCGCCGCCGCCGCGGAGGAATTGGGCATCCGCGCCGTGCGCGGGCGCATCGCCTCGGGCGACCAGTTCGTCGCCTCGACAGAGCGCAAGGAAGAGATCGTGCGCCTGTTCTCCGCCGTCACCTGCGAAATGGAGGCCGGCGCCATCGCGCACGTCTGTTTTCTCAACCGCGTCCCCTGCGCGGTCATCCGCTGCATCTCCGACGGCGGCAACGAGGAAGCTCCCATGTCCTACGAGGAATTTCTGCCGTTGGCGGCAAAAAACTCCTCGGAATTGACGCTCGCTTACCTGAAGTCCCTGCAAAATTTATGAACAGGGCGTAAAAACTGCAAAAAGGCTTGCTTTTTTGACCATCTTTCGCTATAATAGTCAGAGATGGTCAATCTATGTCCATCGCGCTCCGCTGAAAGACGCGAAGCGAAAGAAAGAGGTGGATCGGCATGGCTCAGTTGAGCGACTCCATCGAGCGATTCATCAAGGAGCTCATGGAAGAAGGCTCACAGATCGAGGTGCGCCGCAACGAGCTGGCGCAGCACTTTGGCTGCGCGCCTTCGCAGATAAATTACGTGCTGGCGACGCGGTTTTCGGTCGATCACGGCTACATCATCGAATCGCGGCGCGGCGGCGGCGGCTATGTGCGCATCGTGCGCATGCGCGAACGCGGGGAGGGAAACCTGCTCGACCTGCTTTTGAAGCGCGTCGGCAATTCCATTCCCGAGGAAAACGCCTGCGCCATCATCGCCCATCTGCTCGACCGCAAGCTGGTCACTTCCAACGAGGCCAAGCTCATGCGCGCGGCGGTCTCGCGCAACGCGCTGGCCCTGCCCGTCAGCGCCAAGGACGTCTTGCGCGCTTCGGTGCTGAAGAATATGCTGGAACAGGTCTTTCGCAATCTGGAGGGAGGCGAGCGCCATGATGTGTGACGAGTGCGGCATCCGGCCCGCGCAGTTTCACTTGACGACCATTTCCGGGGAGGAAAAAACCGAACGGAATCTCTGCCCGGTGTGCATGGCAAAATATCAAAAGCAGATCCCGGGGCTGGACTTTACCAACCTTGCGGGCCTGATCAGCGGTTTTCTCGAGTCCGCCGCCGCGGCGCGTGACGGCGAGGAGCAGCCGGATGAGAACGCGCAGCTCACCTGCCCGAACTGCGGCACGACCTACTCCATGTTCCAGAAGAGTGGCATGCTCGGCTGCGCCCAGTGCTATCAGGCGTTCCGCAAGCCGCTGGAAGGACTGCTGATGCGCGTGCATGGCAACACACAGCACGCCGGAAGGATACCGGGAGGCGTCAAGAGCGACGTTTCCATACGCATGAACATCGACCGCCTGCGTCAGGATCTTGTCAAGGCCATCGCCGCGGAGGAATATGAGGAGGCCGCGCGCCTGCGCGACCAGATCCGCGCGCTCAAGCAGCAGCTGGAGCCCGCAGACAAGGCCGAAAGCGCGTCTGGCGCCACTGGAGAGGGGGAGAAGGAGCATGGCTGACTTCGTGCAGGCGCCCGAGCAGGACGTCGTCATCTCCAGCCGCGTGCGGCTGGCCCGCAATTATCAGGACTTGCCGTTTTCCCCGAAGCTGACGCGCGAGGCTGCGTCCGAGGTCGTTTCCCGGGCGCATGAGGCGATGAAAAACAGTCCCGAGGGTGGAGCGTTCACGCTCCTGCGCATCAACGACCTCGGCGACGACGAGCGTCGCCGCCTGGTGGAACACCACCTCATCAGTTACGATCTGCTGAAATATCCGCAGCGCTCGGCGGCGCTGATCTCCTCGGGCGAGACGGTGTCCGTCATGCTCAACGAGGAAGACCATCTGCGCATACAGGGCCTGCTGCCGGGCATGCAGCTGGAACGTTCCGCGGAACTGGCCTTTACCGCCGACGACGCGCTGGGCGCGCAGAGCGTGTACGCCTTCGACCCCCAGTGGGGCTACCTCACCAGCTGTCCGACCAACGTGGGCACGGGCATGCGCGCCTCGGCGATGCTGCATCTGCCGGCCATCACCCGCAACGGGCAGATCGGCGCCATCATGCAGGCTGTTGCCAAATTGGGGCTCACGGTGCGCGGTCTTTACGGCGAGGGCAGCGAGGCGCAGGGCGACCTTTATCAGCTCTCCAACCAGGTGACGCTGGGACGCAGCGAGGAAGACGTCATCCGCTCTTTGCAGGCGGCGACGGAGCAGATCGTCGGCCACGAGCGCGCCATGCGCGAGCGGGCGGAAAAGAAGGATATGTACGCCCTGCAGGATCAGCTCCTGCGCTCCTGGGGCGAAGCGGTGAACGCGCGCCTCATGTCCGCCAAGGAACTGATGCGGCGCTATTCGGACATCCGCTACGCCGCCAGCATGGGCTATCTGCATGCGCCGCTGCGGGCGCTGGACTGCCTGATGATGGATCTGCAGCCCGGTTCCCTGGCCGTGCATGCGGGCAAACTCATCGGCGAGCGCGAAGGCGAGCTGCTGCGGGCAAGGCTTTTGCGCGAGCAGCTGCTCAAACTGGTCGCCGATTAAAACGGAACATTTTGGAGGAGATCCATGGCATACTTTGCGAAATTTACCGAGCGCGGCCAGCGCGCGCTTCTGACGGCGCAGCGCGAGGCGGCGCAGCTGGGCAGGACATACGTCGGCACGGAGCATCTGCTCCTCGGCGTGCTCAGCGATCCCGGCGCGGCCAGCGTGGTGCTCAAAGGCATCACGCTCGACGCCGCGCGGCAGGAGATCATTCAGATCCTCGGCCGCGGCGACGACGATTCGCCGGTCAGGACGATGGTCTACACCCCGCGCACCAAGAAGGTGCTCGAACAGAGCGTGCGCGAGGCGCGCGAACTCAAACAGAACTACGTCGGCACCGAGCACATACTGCTGGCGTTGATGCGCGAACGCGAAGGCGTGGCCGCGCACGTGATGATCAAGATGGGCATGGATCTGAGCAAGGCCCGCGAAGAGCTCCTGCGCGCCCTCAGCGGCGGCGAGGAGAACGCCTCCAGCGCCGCCGCACAGGAGCAGGAAACGCCCGCGCTCGACCAGTTTTCCCGCGACCTGACCAAGGCGGCGCAGGCCGGCGAGCTGGACCCCGTCATTGGCCGCGCGCGGGAGATCGAGCGCATCGTGCAGATCCTCTCCCGGCGCACGAAGAACAATCCCGTGCTCATCGGCGAGCCGGGCGTGGGCAAGTCCGCCATCGTCGAAGGGCTGGCTCAGCTCATCGTCGAAGGCAGCATCCCGGAGATACTGCGCGGCAAGCGCGTGGTCTCCCTCGACCTCGCCGGCATGCTGGCGGGCGCGAAGTACCGCGGCGAATTTGAGGAGCGGCTGAAAAACGCCATGGCGGAGATCCGCAAATCGGGCAACGTCATCCTCTTCATCGACGAACTCCACACCATCGTCGGCGCGGGCGCGTCGGAGGGCGCCATCGACGCGGCCAACATCCTAAAGCCGCTGCTGGCGCGCGGCGAGATGCAGTGCATCGGCGCGACGACGCTCAAGGAGTACCACAAGTATATCGAGAAGGATTCGGCGCTGGAACGCCGTTTCCAGCCCGTGAGCGTCGGCGAACCCACGCGCGAGGAATCCGTGGAGATCCTGCGCGGCCTGCGCGACCGCTACGAGGCGCACCACCGCGTCCACATCACCGACGAAGCGATCATCGCCGCGGTCAACCTCTCCGACCGCTATATCTCCGACCGCTTCTTGCCGGACAAGGCCATCGACCTTATCGACGAGGCTGCCTCGCGCGTTCGCATCAAGGCCTTCACCGCGCCGCCGGACATGAAGGAGCAGGAAACGCGCCTGGAAGCCCTCAGCAAGGAGACGGAGGAGGCCGTGGCGCACGAGGACTTTGAAAAGGCCGCCAATCTGCGCGACCAGAAAAAGCAGCTCCAGAACGAGATGGCCGAGCGCCGCAAGGAGTGGGAGCAGAAGCGCAACGCCAAGGTGGAGACCGTGGGCGAGGAGGAGGTCGCGGAGATCGTCTCTTCGTGGACGGGCATCCCCGTCAAGCGCATGACTGAGAGCGAGGCCGAGCGGCTCATGCACCTTGAAGACATCCTCCATCGCCGTGTCATCGGTCAGGAGGAGGCCGTCAAGGCCGTCTCCAAGGCCGTCCGCCGCGCGCGCGCCGGTCTCAAAGACCCCAATCGCCCCATCGGTTCGTTTATCTTTCTGGGGCCCACGGGCGTGGGTAAGACGGAGCTGTGCAAGGCGCTGGGGGAGGCGCTCTTTGGCGACGAGGATAGCCTCATCCGCATCGACATGTCCGAGTATATGGAAAAGCATTCTGTCTCGCGCATGATCGGCTCGCCGCCGGGCTATGTCGGCTACGAGGAGGGCGGCCAGCTCACCGAAAAGGTGCGCCGCAAGCCCTATGCGGTCATCCTCTTCGACGAAGTGGAAAAAGCGCACCCGGACGTGTTCAACGTGCTTCTGCAAATTCTCGAAGACGGCCGCCTCACCGACGGCCAGGGCCGCGTGGTGGACTTCAAGAACACCGTGGTGGTCATGACCAGCAACGCCGGCGCGCACACCATCAAGAAGCAGCGCTCCATGGGCTTTGGCAGCAGCGCCAGCGATGAAAAGAGCTACGAGGCCATGCGCGAGAACATCATGGACGAAGTCAAGCGCATCTTCCGTCCCGAGTTCCTCAACCGCGTGGATGAGATCATCGTCTTCCACGCCCTCGAACAGGAGGAGATCGACCGCATCGCCGCGCTGATGCTCTCCAATGTGCAAAAGCGCCTGCGCGAGCGCGACATCGACCTCGAAGTGGACGATTCCGCCCTCAAGCTGCTCAGCGCCGCCGGGTACGACCTGCAATACGGCGCGCGCCCGCTGCGCCGCGCCATCCAGCGCATGGTCGAGGACGCGCTCAGCGAAGAGATACTCGACGGCAAGGTCAAGCTCGGCGACCGCGTCTCCATGTCCGCGCAGGACGGCAAGCTCGTCTTTACGCCGCTGCCTCGAGAGAAGGAGCCCTCAAGCGCCCAGCCCGTCTACCAGAACAACGATTGAACCCCATCGGCTTCCGGGGCAGGCGCCTCTGTCGCCCCGGGACTGAGCATCTCCTCGATATGCCCCAATATCCCCCCGGGCGCATAACGCGCCCGCAGGCTCTCCGCCCCCGTCACCGTTTCGCCCTCTTCGTAGAGCAGCGCGTGGCGGGGGATGACGCTGTATTCGTGCGCCCGCGACCGGTCGGCCTCCTCGTCCGCATATTGCAATACCGCTCCGGCCTCCCCGCGCAGCACGGCGATCTCCTCCGCGCGCCCGTCTGTGCGGCGTATGAGCAGATACTCAGCGTTCGCGTCGCGGGCGGTGAAGCGCAAAACGGGCGTTTCACCCGCCGCGCTGATCAGTTCCAGATCTGTCACCGGTTCCGGCGCGTCCCATTTGCCGCTCACCGTCTGCGGCTCGCGTCCGGCGTAGAAAAGCTCTGTTTGCGTATATGCCTCCGGCGTGCGTTCCGCCGCCAGTACCACAGCCTTGTCCTGCGCAAGCGCCAGCGCGTCCACGACCACGCGGCGCAGCGTTTCCGGCGTGTAAAAATCACCCTTCAGCCACGCATCCCCGGCGGAAGACAGAAAACTGGCGCACGATCGCGCGGGATAGCTGCTGCCGCCCGCCCAGTCGGGCAGGGAATGTTCCGCGTCCGGCTCGTCAAAGCCCATCCACACAGCCACGGCCAGCTTCGGCGTGTAGGCCACCGTCCAGGCGTCGCGGTTGCCGCCGCTTTTCATGTCCACGGTGCCCGTCTTGCCGGCCACATTCGTCCCCACGGCGCTGAGGGCGTTGGCGCTGCCTTCCGCGGCGGCGGTGCGCAGCATGTCCGTGAGCATGCACGCGGTCTCCGCGGACACAGCACGCTCTTCCGTCTGCGGCGCTTCGTAGAGGACGCGGCCGTCGCTTGAGACGATCTTGCGCACCGTATGCGGTTCCACGCGACGCCCGCCGTTGGCGAGGGCGCAGTATGCGGCGCAGAGGCGGGCGGGGGAGACGCCTTCCGTCATCGAGCCAAGCGCGAGGGCGAGGTCGGCGTCCTTCTCCGCCGGCGAGATCCCAAAGCGTTCCAATTGCGCGCGCAGCGCGGCCACGCCGACCTTCTCCGCAAGGTCGACCGTCGCCACGTTCAGCGAGCGGGAGAGCGCCTCGCGCAGCGTCACTTCGCCGTAGTAGTTGCCGCCGGCGTTGCCGGGCTGGTAGCCTCCGGCAAAGACGCGCGGCGTATCGTCCACGAAACTGGTCGGCAGATAGCCGTAGCCTTCCAAGGCGGCGGCATAGGCCGAGACAGGCTTGATGGCGCTGCCGGGCTGCCGCCGGATCTGCGTGGCGCGGTTGAGCCCCAGGCGCACGTCGTAGGTGCGCCCGCCGACCAGCGCTACGATCTCGCCATTTTCAACATTTTCCGCCACCAGCGCCGCCTGCGCGGGCGTGCCGTCGGCGGCGGGATCGGGGAAATTCGCACCGTTTGCGAACAATTCCTCCGCCGCCGCCT
Source organism: Candidatus Pullichristensenella stercoripullorum (assembly GCA_018712885.1). Taxonomy (GTDB): domain Bacteria; phylum Bacillota; class Clostridia; order Christensenellales; family Aristaeellaceae; genus Pullichristensenella; species Pullichristensenella stercoripullorum. The sequence goes on from DVGE01000059.1 coordinate 11,905, forward strand.
GCGCCTGTGGATCGAGCGCCGTATAGATGGCATAGCCGCCAGCGAGCAGTTCGTCGCGGGCAATATCGAGAATGGACTGCGCCTCGGTCGCCGCCGCGTCCAGATACCATCCGTATTGCGCGCTCTCCTCGGAAAGGTCGAGGACGAGCGCCTCTTTTTGCGCGTTTTCCGCTTCCGTCCCGGTGATGAAGCCGCAGTCAACCATCTCCTGCAGTATGAGGTCTCGCCGCTCCACGGCGTTTTCCGGCTCCAGATGCGGCGCGTAGTTGCTTGGCGATTTGATGACGCCCGCCAGAAGCGCCCCCTCCGCCAGCGTCAGTTCCCCGACGTGCTTGCCGAAATAGGCGTTGGCGGCGGCCTCCACGCCGTAAGCGCCGCGGCCGAAGTTGACCACGTTGAGGTAGCGTTCGAGAATATCGTCCTTGTCCATTTGCCGCTCCAGCTGCAAAGCCAGCACCGCCTCCTGCGCCTTGCGGGAGAGCGTCTTTTCGCCACTTAAATGGGTGAGCTTGATGAGCTGCTGGGTGATGGTCGAAGCGCCCTGTTCCAGGCTCATGGTGCGTATGTCGTGCCAGAGCGCGCCGAACATGCGCACGACGTCCACGCCGGGGTGTTCGTAAAACCGCTGATCCTCGGCGGCGATAAAGGCCTGCTGTACGTGCAGGGGAATTTTATCCAGCGTCACATAGACGCGGTTCTCGCTGCCATAGAGACTGCCGGCGCGCTCGCCGCTTGCGTCGTAGACGATGCTCGTCTGGTTGAGCTGCGTGAGCCTGTCCAGATCCAGCTTTTGCCATCCCCACGGCTCCAGCAGTACGACCAGCGCGATAAGCAGCGCCGCGGCTGCGCCCAAGATCGCCCAACGCACCCATTTTCGTTTCAACGCCATCCCTCCCGCGGCGCGTCCTTCCAACGCACGCGCCCTGTGTTGCGCTCTGCTCTAGCTTTTCCCAGCGGCGGAGAAATTAGCCATCTTTACCGGAAGTTGTTCGTAGACGCGCATACATCCCCTGCGTTACAATATACATGCTTGCAACGACAGAGGTGATCTGCTTGAAGAGAACATGGAACCTGATCTCCCTCGGCTCGATGTGGCTGATGCTCACCGGGCTCTTGCTTTCGCTGCTCTCCAGCGGTGGGGCGACAGCCGTGGATACGGCGGCGCGCGTTTTGCTGGCGGCGGCGGTGGCGCTGTTCATCGCCGCGGCGCTGCTGCGTCCCCGGGCGCTGCGCGCGGAGGCGGCGGGGCGCATCGCCGGCATGGAGGCCGCGTGCGCCGCCCCCGACTGCGGCTTTGGCGACGTGGCCGCCAACGAGGAGGCGAAAAAGAGCCTCGA
>DVGE01000060.1 GCA_018712885.1 Candidatus Pullichristensenella stercoripullorum
CTTACCAAGAACCCGGACGAGATCGCCGACATGATGTTCACCAACGGCCATGTCGAGTCCTTCTCGGACGCCAAGCCGGATGTCAACATGCCCATGGAGGAGAACCCGCGCGTGCAGGCCATCGCCCGCAAGGAGCGCTGGGGCTTCGACGCCAACGGCAAGCCCGTCTCCAAGAACAAGGTCTACCAGCTGCGCGACGGCCTGTTCGAGGCCATCATCGACCGCTTCTATAAGGACGCTTCCCTCATCACCTACGGTGAGGACGTGCGCGACTGGGGCGGCGCGTTCGCTGTGTACCGCGGCTTGACCGAGGCGCTGCCGTATCATCGCCTGTTCAACTCGCCGATCTCGGAAAGCGCCATCGTCGGCTCCGCCGTCGGCTACGCCATGGCGGGCGGCCGCGCGCTGGTCGAGCTCATGTACTGCGACTTCCTCGCCTGCGCGGGCGACGAAGTGTTCAACCAGATGGCCAAGTGGCAGGCCATGTCTGCCGACATCATCAAGATGCCCGTTGTCCTGCGCGTGTCCGTCGGCTCCAAGTACGGCGCGCAGCACTCCCAGGATTGGTCGGCGCTGGCCGCCCACATCCCGGGCCTGAAGCTGGCTTTCCCGGCCACGCCTTACGACGCCAAGGGCCTGATGGCTTCCGCCCTGGTCGGCACCGACCCGGTGGTGTTCTTCGAGTCCCAGCGCATCTACGACGTGGGCGAGCAGTTCCACGAGGGCGGCGTGCCCAAGGACTACTATGAGATCCCCTTCGGCAAGGCCGATGTCAAGCGCAAGGGCAAGGACATCACCATCCTTTCCTTTGGCGCGGTGCTCTATCGCGTCCTCAAGGCCGCCGACGAACTCAAGGAGAAGTACGGCATGGAGGCCGAGATCATCGACGCGCGCACGCTCGTGCCGTTTGATTACGACACCGTGATCGAGTCTGTGAAGAAGACCGGCCGCATCGTCATCGTCACCGACGCCTGCGAGCGTGGCTCCTTCGCCTCCGAGGTCGCCCGTCAGATCACCGAGATGGCCTTCGACGAGCTGGATGCCCCGCCGGTCGTGGTGGCTTCCAAGAACTGGATCACCCCGGCGCACGAGCTGGAAGAGGCCTTCTTCCCGCAGCCGTCCTGGATCCTCGACGCCATCGACGCCAAGATCGTGCCCCTCAAGGGCCATGTGCGCACCACCAACCAGACCTTGGGCAACAAGCTCAAGAACGAGCGCAAGGGCGTCTAAGCAAAACGACACGCATACGGGGACGGGCATCTTGCCCGCCCCCATTTGCCGATTCTGGGGGTAAGCGAATATGCTCTATTGCGAAAAATGCCATCGCTTTGCAGAAGGCGATACCTGCCCGGGCTGTAAGCGCTCCCGCTTCCTGCGCGCGCCGCGGGAAGACGATCCCGTGCTTCTGTGCGTGCTGCGCACGACCTATGCCGACATGGTCGAGCCTTTGCTTGCGGAGGAGAAGGTGCCGTTTTCAAGGCTTGCCCTGGGCAACAGCGCCCTGCTTGGCGGCAATACCTTTCTGGAGAACTACGCCTTCTATGTGCCCTGCGATGCCTATCCGGCCGCTCTGGAGCTTCTGACGGGTATATTCGCCGAGGATGCGGAGGTGCGCATGGCTCTGCGCGAGGCGGGGGGCCGGAAGGAAGATCGCCCTTGACGCGCGCGCGTTCGCATGGTAAAATAGCCTCCCACACGGAAGGAGGGATCGTTGTGCGCGAATGGATGGAAAAACTCGTCCGCCGGCTGCAAGCGGCCTTTGGCGCGCGCCTGCGCTTCGTCGGGCTGCAGGGCAGCAGGGCGAGAGGAGAGGCTGCGCCGGAAAGCGACATCGACGCGGTGGTCATCCTCGACGACGTCGCTTTGGAGGATCTGCGCGCCTATCGCGCCCTGCTAAAAACGATGCCGGAGCGCGAAAAGGTCTGCGGCTTCTTTGGCGGGGCGGCGGAACTGGCGCGCTGGGACAGGGCCGACCTGTTTTCGTTTATCCACGACACCATCCCTTTCCACGGCGACCTCTCCGCGCTCACGCCGCCTCTGGGCCGCGAGGACGCCCGCCGCGCCGCGTTGAAGGGCGCCTGCGACATTTACCACGGCTGCGCGCACGGCCTGCTCTTTGACCGCGACCCCGCCGCCCTGCGCGCGCTTTACAAAATGGCCGCCTTCGCGCTGCGCGCCGTGTATTTTTGCCGGACGGGGGAGTACGTCTTTCGCACCGACGATTTGCGCGAGCGCCTGACGATCGCGGAGGCGCGCCTGCTCGATGGCCGCGAGGCCGCGCGGACGCTGACGGACGATGGCGCTGCCTACGAGGAGCTCTGCGAGCGCCTGCGCATTTGGTCGGCGGGCGCCATCCGCGACATGAGCGGCGCTAACGCAAACGATACAGGATCGCGCTTGCAGCTTAACGCAGCGCGCGTTATACTGGATAACGACAACTGAACAGAGAACGTCTTCAGGGCAGGGTGCAATTCCCGATTGGCGGTAAAGTCCGCGAGCGCAGCCGCGCAGATTTGGTGAAACTCCAAAACCAACAGTGAAAGTCTGGATGAAAGAAGATGTGTCTTGGTCAAGGATGCTTCGCGTGAACACGATACAGCCTCCGGCACACCAATAGGACACCTGCAAGACGCTCCGTCTTCAGGCGTCCATTTTTGTTGCGGAGGGGATCTCTATGAACTACAAGACCAAGAAGATCGCCATGCTGGGCGTGCTCGCCGCGCTCTCCTACCTGTCCGTCGTGCTCATCAACATCCCGGTGGTGTCGGTGGACTTCCTCAAATACGAACCCAAGGACGTCGTCATCGCCCTGGGCGGCTTCATGTTCGGCCCGCTGCCGGCAGCGCTGCTCAGCGTAGTGGTCTCCCTGCTGGAAATGGTCACCATCAGCTCCACGGGCATCATCGGCTGCGTGATGAACATACTCTCCACCTGGGGCTTTGCCTGCGTCGCGGCCGTCATCTACAAGCGTATGCACACGCTCAAGGGCGCGGTCATCGGCCTCATCGCTGGCTGCCTTGCGACCACGGCGCTGATGCTTCTGTGGAACTACCTCATCACGCCCCTGTACATGGGCCTGACGCGCGAGGCGGTGGCGGCCATGCTCCTGCCTGTCTTTTTGCCCTACAACCTGCTCAAATGCGCCATGAACGCGGCGCTGACCATGCTCATCTACAAGCCTCTGGTCAACGCCCTGCGCCGCGCCAACCTGCTGGAAGGCGCTTCTGCGGCCAAGGCGGGCACGCGCAACCTCGGCATCATCCTCATTTCCGTGCTGGTGGTGGCCACCTGCGTGCTCTGCGTGCTGGTGTTGCGCGGTGTCATCTGAAAGTGCGGCGCAAAGGGCCGGGGAACGTTCTGCTCCCCGGCCCTTTGTTCATGTCTCCGGCTTGACCATGCCGGAATTGATGTAGAACGCCAGTATGTCCACGATGCGGGCGTTTTTGCCGCCGCGGGCGACGATGAGGTCGGCGTATTCCACGTAGTTGCGTATGTAGCGTTCGAACATGGGCTTGACGGTTTCCAGATACTGCCGCGCCACGCTGTCCACATGTCGCGCGCGCTCGACGATGTCGCGCTGCACGCGCCGCAGCAGACAGATGTCCGGATCGACCTGGATGAATATCTTGAAATCCAGCAGGTCGCGTACCGCCGGGTCGTAGAACACGTGGATGCCTTCGAGCAGCACCACGTCGCTGGGGTAGATGAGGTCGTCCGAATCGCAGCGCCGGTGCAGCTTGTAGTCGTAGCCCTTGCGTGTGATCGGCTTGCCCGCACGCAGCGCCTCCAGGTCGGCGCGCAGCGCTTCATGCTCGAAGGCCTCCGGCTCGTCGTAGTTGATGCGCTCGCGCTGGGCAAAGTCCATGTCGGGGTGATCCTTATAATAAGAATCCTGTTTGAGCAGCACACACGGCTCTTCGAGCCTGCGCGCCAGTTCGTCTGCCAGCGTCGATTTTCCGCTGCCGCTCGCGCCGCAGATGCCGATCGTCAACATGGCCGCACCACGCCCTTTCCTGCGTACTATCATAGCACAGGCGGGCGGGGATTTCAAGCGCGGGACAAAAATCTTCACGGCATCCGCGGCGTTTCTCAGCCGATCAGATCCCCGTGGGGGTGGATCGCGAGCGCGTCCTGCCGGCGCGCTTCATCCTCGCGCAGCTTCCTGAGCATGCGCAGCAGGAACACGCGGTTGCTTAAGGCGCCTTCGCCAGCGCCGCAGGCGCGGCGGATGGCCGTGCGCATGTTGCGCTCGACGTTCTCAGGCGTCGTGGACAGCGTTTCCGCAAGGCGCGGATAGAGGTTGCGCCGCATGTTGTGCAAAAGCCGTTCGTTGTCCCAGAGCAGATAGAGCGCTTCCGCCAGACAGGAAAAGCCGAACAGCCGGGGCGCGACGTTCGCGTGCAGCAGCGCGTAACGGATGCGGACGGTGGGCGAAGGCGATGCTTGTCCATCCTCAAGGGCGCGCTTTTCCGCGAGCGCGCGCCGTTTGGCCTGCGCAGTCTCGACGATGCAGGCGTGCAGGTCTGCCATGGTCACCGGCTTGGACAGGAACATATCTGCGCCGACGTCGCGGCACATCCGCATGGCCGTTTCGCTGGGAAACGCGGTGCAGACGATCAGAGCCGGCTGACTGGGAATGGCGCGCAGTATGCGCAGAAGCGCCAGGCCGTAGCAGCTGCGCAAGGCCAATCCGAGCACGATGCAGTCCGGGTCGAGCCGCGCGATCTGGAGCTGTGCTTGCGCAGCGTCGACGGCATAGCCGACGACTTCAACGTCGCGCGTAGCGGACAGATACTGAAACGTTTGTTCCAGGTAATGCAGATCAATGTCGATGAGGTACAGTCGGGTCTTCTTCATGAACGCCATTCCTTTCCTAAAGTGAATTTGCTTCTAAAGAGAAACATTAGAGCTTCTTAGCGTACACTATTATATCTATTGAATGGTTTGCAGTCAATATGAAAATTTGAAAATACAGTGATGATTTCCATATGAAATTTTGAAAGAACGATCGAAAAAGAGGGTAATTTTGGCGATTTAATGCTAGCTGTGCATTTATTCGCGCGTCATCAGTTCGGCGATGGCTTCCGAGAGCGGACGCATGCTGTTGAGCGCTTCCGTCAGCGTATTGCGGTTGTTGCCGACTTCAACGAGGATGGAATAGACGCCGATGTGCTGATTATAGCGGTTGGTCTTCACCAGTACGTCGCGGCAGATGCCGGGCGTGCCCTCGTTGAGCGCGTCGGTGAGGGCGCGGGCAAAGGCGTAGTTTTCCTCAAAATGGGGCTTGACTTGGAAGTTATCGCCGCGGCCGATGAGCATCATCAGCTTTGCGTAGTCCACGCCGTCCGCGTGCAGCGCGTTTTCACCCACGCCTTCCACATAGGCGTCGCGGTGGAGGTCGATGTAGAGGTCGAACGGCTCCTCGTAGGTCAGCAACGTCGCCTCCGAGCGCACATAGGCGGTGGAAAGGTCGTCCAATTCGTGGTCGGTGGTATCGTGCACCACCTCGCAGCCCTGCGCGCGCAGGAGCTTCGCAAGCTCCTCGCCGACGCGCACCACGCTGTGTTCCTCATCGGCGGTCCGCCAGGCTTCCAGCGCCTCATAGGGGTCGCTCTCCGTCGGCTCATAAGCTTCGTGTGTGTGCGTGTGATAGATGAGCACGCGCGGCGCGGCCTCAGCGGGCGAAACGGCAGGCTCCTGCGGCGCGGCCAGCTCGAGCGGCGGCACGGTCTCGTCAAGGAGCTCGTTTTCCGTGGTCGGGGCTTGTCCTTCCACGGCGTCCAAAACAGTGATCTCAATGCCCGGGCTGCCGGCGGAGGAGGCAAAGACCGCCCGCGCGGTCCCTGCCTCCTCGACGTCCTGTTCCACGGCCGCGCCGCCCGTCGGCACGGCTCCCGTTCCGCCATCCTCCGCGGCGAACAGCCGGAACGCCAGCAGGCAGACCACCAGCGCCAGCGCCACCGCCGCCACGCCCAACAGCAGATGCGATCCCTTGACGACACGAAAGCGCACCATGTCCATCCCTCCTCCGCAAAAGCGTATTCGCGCGCGGGGGAGAATATGAAAACCGCGCCGGCGATGCGGCGCGGAAAGCGGGTCACTCGTTCCTCAGCGGGCGCAAAAACAGGCCGGCGCGGTAGATCTCGTTGCGGGAAAACCCGCGCGCTTTGGCGGCGGCGGCGGCTTCTTCCGGCGTCCCTCCGGCATACAGACACTCGGTCATCACCGCCACGGCGCTGCCGCCGGCGCTCTCAGGCGCTTCGGAAGCGGGCAGGGGAGACAGATCGACCACCAGGCAGTATTCACCCTTTTCGACGTTGGGATCGGCCAGAAGCTGCCCGAGCACATCCTCCGGCGCGCCGCGCAGCAGCCACTCGAACTTCTTGGAAAGATCCGCGAACACCGCCAGCAGGCACTCCGGCCAGCGCGCGGCGATGGCCTCCACCAGCGCCGCCACGCGGTGGGGAGATTCGTAGAACACGGCCACGGGGACGCCCGTCGCGCGCACGGCGTCGAGCTTTTCGCCCAGGGCCTTTTTTTCGCGCGGCAAAAAGCCGTAAAAGGCGAACTCGCGCGCGTCAAAGCCCGCCGCCGACAGCGCCGCCGTCACCGCCGACGGCCCGCAGACGGGCGTTACGGGGATGCCGGCCTCCCATGCCGCGCGCACCAGCAGATGTCCGGGATCGGAGATGGCCGGGGTGCCCGCGTCGCAGGTGAGGGCCACGGTGAGGTCTTCCGCGAGCATGCGCTCGATGAGCTGCGGGGCGCGCGCGTCCTCGTTGTGGCGGTGGCAGGAGACGAGCGGCTTTTTCAGCTCCATGCGGTTGAGCAGCTTCATGGTCACGCGCGTGTCCTCGGCGGCGATGAGGTCGGCGCAGGCAAGCGCCTCGCGCATGCGCGGCGTGAGGTCGTTGAGATT
>DVGE01000006.1 GCA_018712885.1 Candidatus Pullichristensenella stercoripullorum
GGGCGTGCCCTCCGCGATGAGCTTGCCAAAGTCGATCACGTAGATGCGGTCGGAGATGTCCATGACCAGGTTCATGTGGTGCTCGATCATGAACACGGTGAGCTTGAAGTGTTCCTTGATCCCGCGGATGAAGTCGCCCAATTCGTCCGTCTCCTGCGGGTTCATGCCCGCGGCGGGTTCGTCGAGCAAAAGCAGGCTCGGCCGCGTGGCCAAAGCGCGGGCGATCTCCAAGCGCCGCTGCTTGCCGTAGGGCAGGGAGGTGGCCATTTCGCCGGCCACGCCGTCCAGCCCGACGATTTTGAGAAGCTCCATGCACTCCTCGCGCAGCGCGCGCTCCTCGCGGCCGTTTAAGTGGAACGCCGCCGTAAAGAGGTTGGACTTTTTGCGCAGGTGCGTGGCGATGAGTACGTTTTCAAACACGGTCTGCGTCTTGAACAGGCGGATGTTCTGGAACGTGCGGGCGATGCCCATCTTGGTGATCCTGTCCGGCGTGTTGACGACCACATGGGTGTACTTGCCCCGGTTTTCCCCGGCGTAGAGCTTTTTCATCTTGCCGGTGGGGTGGTTGGAGGCGATGAGCTTGTCGTGGAACCACACCTCGCCGTTGGTCGGCTCGTACACGCCGGTGATGCAGTTGAAAGCCGTGGTCTTGCCCGCGCCGTTGGGGCCGATGAGGGCGACGATCTCGCCCTCGTCCACGTGCATGGAGAGGTCGTTGACCGCCACCACGCCGCCAAACTGCATGGTGATGTCGTTGACCTTCAGAACGGTGCTCATTTCACCGCCCCCTTTCCCGTGCGGCGGCCGCGCTTGCCGCGCAGTATGTCAGGCAGTTCGCGCATGCCGAACATGCCCTGCCGGTAGAACAGCACCACCACCATGATGATGATGGAGAACACCACCAGCCTAAAGCCGTTGCGCAGCAGCGGCACCTGCCACGTGCCGATGAACTGCTCCTGGTCGAGGAAGCGCAGCCACCACTCCGAGCAGGCCACGAAGAGGAACGAGGCCACGCAGCTGCCGGAGATGGAGCCGATGCCGCCGATGACCACGATCAGCAGAATCTCATACGTCATCGCCGAGGTGAAGGCCTTGGCCTGTATGGTGTTGGAATACATGGCCAGCATCGCCCCGCCCACGCCGGCGAAGAAGGAGCTGATGCAGAAGGAAAGCTGCTTGTGACGCGCCAGATTGATGCCCATGGCTTCGGCGGCCACCTCGTCGTCGCGGATGGCCTTGAAGGCGCGGCCATAGCTGGAGTTGATCAGCAATACCACGATGGCGATGCACACGCCCGCGATGATGAAGGGCATCAGCGTGGAAAGGTAGAGTGTCCGCCCGTTGGCGAGGGTGATGTTGAAATCGTTGAAGGTGGGGTAGTCCTTGAGCATGTTGGAGCCGTTGGTCACCGGCCCCAGCTTCTGCCACTGGAACACGGCGCGGATGATCTCGGCAAAGCCCAGCGTGGCGATGGCCAGGTAGTCGCTCTTTAAGCGCAACACCGGCAGGCCGATCAAAAAGGCGAACAGCGCCGCCACCAGCCCGGCGAGGATCAGCGAAGGCACCACGCCCAGGGTCACGCCGATGGCGCAGTCGAAGTACTGATACACCGTTTCGCGTGCCTCGTTGGTCAAAGAGAAGATGGCATAGGTATAGCCGCCGATGAGCATGAAGCCCGCCTGCCCTAGCGAAAAAAGCCCGGTAAAGCCGTTGAGCAGGTTCATGGATACCGCCACCAGCGCGTAGGTCGCGCCCTTCTTCAGCACCGTAAAGAGCATGGAGGTGGCGGGCAGGATCTGTTCCAGTACGAACACGGCGATGTACACCGCGGCGATGATGGCCACGGTGATCCACGTGGCCGCGTCCGCCCTGCGGCGGTCGGGAGCAAGTGTTTTCTGCATGGTACGCGCCTCCTTAGACCTTGTCGGTCGTCTTCTCGCCGAACAGGCCGGTGGGCTTGACGATGAGGATGACGATCAAGAGCGCGAAGGAAAATGCGTCGGAGAAGGTACTCAGCCCCAGCATCTGCGTGGTCAGGCCCGCCTGCAAAAGGATGATGTCCAGACCCTTGATGATGCTCTCGCAAATGCCGATGATGAACGCGCCCACCACCGCGCCGGGCACCGAGCCGATGCCGCCGAACACCGCCGCCACAAAGGCCTTCAGGCCCGGCATGGCGCCCGAGGTCTGGATGACGGTGTTGTAATTGGTGAAGTAGAGGATGGAGCCGATGGCCGCCAGGAACGAGCCGATGACGAACGTGACCGAGATGACCGAGTTGATCTTCACGCCCATCAGCTGGCTGGTCTCAAAATCCTTGGAAACGGCGCGCATGGCCATGCCCACCTTGGTGTGGTTGATGAGCAGCACCAGCAGGATGACCAGCACCACCACCAGCACCGGCGTCACCAGCGTCACCATCTTCGTGGTGGCGCCAAAGACCTTTACGGACTGGGAGATCCAGGGGATGGTGGGGTAGACCTTGTTCAGTCCGCCGGTGACGTATAGCACCAGATTCTGCAAAAGGTAGCTCACGCCGATGGCGGAGATCATGATCGACATGCGCGGCGCCGAGCGCAGCGGCTTGTAGGCCACGCGCTCGATGATGAAGCCGATGACCACTGTCAGGGCGACCGTCAGCGGCAGCGATATGTACAAAGGCAGCCCCGAGGCGTTCAGATACACCATGAGGATGCCCGCGACCATGAACACGTCGCCGTGGGCGAAGTTGATGAGGCGCAAAATGCCATAGACCATGGTGTAGCCGATGGCAATCAGCGCGTACTGCCCGCCGACCGATATGCCGGTGAGCAGCGATGGCAAGATGGTACTCACAGGGGTCTACCTCCTTGATATGCCGTCTCGAAAAAGCGCCGTGTGCGCCCTTTCGAGACGGCACAGCATGTGGTCAAACAGCGGGCGGGAGAGAAAGCGCGTTCTCTCCCGCCCCCCAGAGCGCCGAAGCAGACCTTGCTGCGGGCGTCCGGCGCTCTGACGTCGTTGACTTGAAGCGGGAATTTATTCGACGGTCTGCACCGTGACGAACTCCCAGACGTTGTCCGCGGTGTTGGCGGTCTTGATGTAGGCCGAATCGCGGTTGGCGTCGCCGATCTCGTTGAAGGTGATCTCGCCGGACACGCCGGTGTAGTCCACGTTCCACAGCGCCTCGTTGACGGCAGCCGGGTCGGTGGAGCCGGCAAGCTCCAGCGCCTGCAGGGCCACGAAGTAGGCGTCATAGCCCATGACCGTCACAGCGGAGACCATGTCGTTGCCGCCGTTGTTGGTCAGCGCTTCGGGGTTGGCGTTCATCCACTCCTTGATGCCCGCGTCGAACTCGGGCGAGCCGCCCTCCTGGTAGAAGGTGGTGATGTAGATGGTCACGTTCTTGCCCGCGGCTGCGTTGGTGATGACGTTGCTGTCCCACGTGTCAGAGCCGAGCAGCGCGTAGGTGACGCCCTGCGCCGCCGCCTGATCGACGATCAGCGAGGTGTAGGCCAGAGAGCAGGGGGCGAAGAACACCTGCGCACCGGCGATGGTGGCGTTGGACAGGTAGGAGGTGAAGTCCGCCGTGCCGGTGGGGAAGCTCTCGGCGATCACCGTGCCGCCCAGATTCTGGAAGGCCTCCTGGAAGTAGTGGGCCAGGCCCTGATCGTAGTCGTTGCCAAGCTCGGCAAGGCAGTAGGCCGTGGTCGCGCCCAGCTCATTGTAGGCGTAGTTGGCAAGCACCGTGCCCTGGAACGGATCGAGGAAGCAGATGCGGAAGTAGTGGGTGTTGCCCTCGGTGACCGCGGGGTTGGTGCAGGTCACGCCGATGGCCGGGATGCCCGCGTCCTCAAAGATGGGGCCGCCCGCGATGGAGACGCCGGAGCCGTAGGAGCCGAGCACCACGCTCACGTTCTCGCTCACCAGCTGCTGCGCGGCGGAGGGGGCCTTGTCGGTGGAGGACTGGTTGTCGGCGTAGACCAGTTCGACATTGTAGGTCGTGCCGCCGATGTCCACCGTGGGCTGCACGTAGTTGGCGTACTGCATGCCCAGCATCTCCTGCTTGCCGCCGGCGCCGCTATCGCCGGAAGCGGGTTCGAATACGCCGATCTTCACCGTGGGGTTCTCCTCGGCCATCGCCGCGAACGGCACGGCCAGCAGGAGCACAAGGACCAAAGCCAGGATCTTCTTCATGATAAGCCCTCCCGATCAAAAATTTTGGATCGCATCTTCAGTATACAGTATCCGGGCGAAATTTGCAAGTGCGGCCAAAGAAGTTTCAAAATTCCCCGCATGTCGCTCTGACACGGACAAATTTTCGTATAAATTGCAAGTGGCAGGTCGTATATCGTCAAAATTACCCGTATGTAACAGATGCGGGCGACGCATGTCCGTCCGCTGCGGACACGCGCCGGGGAATTTATGTTGCGAAAGAGAAAAATATCTGCTATAATTTAATCCACAGAATACCGAAAGGAGCACATTCGATGGGCCTTTTTTCAAACAAAGAGGAGGAAGTCCGGCGCAAGCGCAATTTGAAGGAGCTTGAGGACAAGCGCGTGCGCTTTGCCGAGCGCCTGGCCGCCGAGGGCTTCCGACCCGAACACTGTCTGTTCGTGCAGCGGGATGGCGGCTTTGTGGCCGTGGCCCGGCATGGCGGGGCGCTGTATTTCCTCACCGGCCCCGCGCCCGGCGCCGAGGAGGACTTCACCCTGCGCCGCGTCGGCCGCGCCCGCGCCTATGCGGAAGACGTACTCATCAAATCTGAAGGGCTGGGCGGCATCCTCGGCTTTGGCAAGAAGGGCGGCTACGGCTTCAGGCTGATCGTGACGCCCGAGGAGGGCGAGCCGATGGAGATCGAGCTGGTCTCCGGCCTGGGCACCTATCTGGAGATCCGTCCGGACAAGCGGGTGAAAAACGCGCTGCTCAACCCCAAGCGCCGCCGGGGCAACGCCAACGTCGTCTGGGATTTCCAGCCCGTGGAGCGCGAGGCGCTGGAGGGCGTGCGCGACCGCTGGCTGCGGCTCGTCAACGGCGAGGACGCGAGCGTGACAGAAAATAGGTAGAAAACCGCGTTTTCAGCGAATGGCGAAAGAAATCGCCATAAAAAAGCGAAGATTTTCTACTTGACGTATGTTATAAAAAAGGCTATAATTTTTATATCCAGTGGACAAGTTATCGCGCGCTGCGCGCACGATCAAGGTTATACACCAGGCCCGGCCTCCGCGCCGAGTTTTGGTATGTAGCAAGGTATATCAAAGTAAGGAGGAACCCCGAAATGAAAAAACTGCTGGTCCTGGCTCTGGCGCTGATCCTGGCGCTGGGCTGCGTGTCCGCTCTGGCTGAGGAAGCCACCGAGTACGACATCCGCGCCCTGATCTGGAAGTATGACGATACCTATGGCAGCTCCGTGCGCCAGGCCATGATGGCCGCCGCCGAGGAGATCGGCGCCGAGCTGGGCATCACCATCAACCTCACCATGTACGACGCGGCCGACGATATGGCCAAGCAGGTCGAGCAGGCCACCATCCTGGTCGGCGAGAAGCCGGACTTCGTCATCATCAACCTGGCCGAGGTCGCTTCCGGCCAGCAGCTGGTGGACATGTTCACCGAGGCCGGCATCCCCTTCCTGTTCTACAACAAGGAGCCCTCGGCTGAGACCGTGCAGTCCGTCGTCGTCGACTCCGGCTCCATCTTCATCGGCACCACCCCGCGTGAGGCCGGCGACATGCAGGGCGAGATCCTTGCCGACATGTATACCGCCGATCCCGCCTCTGTCGACCTCAATGGCGACGGCGTGGTCCACTTCGTGGAGTTCATGGGCGAGCCCAACAACCCCGAGGCCATTGCCCGCACCCAGTATTCCGAGGAGACCGCCATCGCTCTGGGCGTGCCGCTCGAGGCCGTTCTCGAGGACCCGATCGTTGCCAACTGGGATACCGCGCAGGCCAACGAGCGCATGACCGCCACCTGGGCCGCGCATCCTGAGATCGAGGTCGTCTTCTGCAACAACGACGACATGGCCACCGGCGTCATCGCCGCCATGAACGCCTTCAACTACAACACCGGCCGCGAGGGCGATCCCGCCCTGGTCGTCATCGGTGTTGACGCCACCGACGCCGCCTTCGAAGCGATCGCCGCTGGCAAGATGACCGCTACCGTCAAGCAGGACGGCGACGCCATGGGCTATGCCAACGTGCGCATCGCGGTGAACTACCTGCAGACCGGCACCTGGCTGGACGGCCTGGATTACACCCTGGCGGAGGACGGCTACTCCGTGCGTATCCCCTACGCGAAGATCACCGCCGACGAGGTGGAATAAGCGAGCCCATCCAACTGAGCCGCATATGATCCTCTGATGCAAAGCGGCTCCGGCGACTGCCTCTGGTCGCCGGAGCCGTATTTGAAATGTAGGGACTCCATAGCGTTTTTTGAAATGAGTGGTGAGAATTCAGCATGTCCGAACAGTATCTGCTCGAAATGATCGACATCGAGAAGCAGTTCCCCGGCGTCAAGGCGCTGGACCACGCGCAGCTCAAACTTCGGGCGGGCACGGTGCACGCCCTGATGGGTGAGAACGGCGCGGGCAAGTCCACGCTGATGAAGTGCCTGTTTGGCATCTACACGCGCGACGGCGGCGAAGTCCTGATGGACGGTAAGCCCGTCAATTTCTCCGGTCCGCGCGACGCGCTGGACCACGGCGTGGCGATGGTGCATCAGGAGCTGAACCAGGTGCTTCGCCGCAACGTCATGGAAAACATGTGGCTGGGCCGCTTCCCCACCAAGGGCGGTCTGGTCAACACCCGCAAGATGTACAACGACACCAAGGCCGTGTTCGAGCGCCTCAATATAGATGTAGACCCCCGCACGGTCATCGGCAACCTGTCCGTTTCCAAGCGGCAGATGGTCGAGATCGCCAAGGCCGTTTCCTACAACGCCAGGATCCTGGTGCTCGACGAGCCGACTTCCTCTCTTACTGAGGACGAGGTGGAACACCTCTTCCGCATCATCAACCAGCTCACCGCCGAAGGCGTGGGCATCATCTACATCTCCCACAAGATGGATGAGATCCTGCGCATCTCCGACGACGTCACCGTCATGCGCGACGGCCAGTGGGTCGCCACCAAGCCGGCCAAGGAATTGACGATGGACGAGATCATCCGCCTGATGGTCAACCGCGAGATGTCCAACCGCTTCCCGCCCAAGAACAACACCCCCGGCGACGTGCTGCTCGAGGTCGAGGGCGTGTCCGGCGCTTACGAGCCGACCTGCCACGAGGTCTCCTTCCAGTTGCATGCCGGCGAGGTGCTGGGCGTGGCCGGTCTGGTCGGCTCCCGCCGCACAGAGCTGCTCAACACCATCTTCGGCTACTTCACCCGCGGCGAGGGCACGATGAAGCTCCACGGCAAGGAGATTGTCAACGCCAACTCCGCCGAGGCGCGCAAAAACGGCTTTGCCCTCATCACCGAGGAGCGCCGCGCCACCGGTATCTTCCCGCAGATGTCCATCACCTTCAACTCCATCATCGCCAACGTGGGCAACTACGGCAAGTTCCTGCTCTCCAGCCGGAAGATGAACAAGGATACCGACTGGGTCATCGACGCCATCCGCGTCAAGACGCCCACCAAGCGCACGCTCATCAAGAGCCTGTCCGGCGGCAACCAGCAGAAGGTCATCATCGGCCGCTGGCTGCTGACGAACCCGGAAGTGCTCCTCCTGGACGAGCCGACGCGAGGCATCGACATCGGCGCCAAGTACGAGATCTACCAGCTGATCCTGCAACTGGCGGAGGAAGGCAAGGGCGTGATGATGGTCTCCAGCGAAATGCCGGAGCTGCTGGGCATCTGCGACCGCATACTGGTCATGTCCAACGGCCGCCTGGCGGGGATCGTCGAGCGCGGCAAGGACTTTGGCGGCATACCCGGCGAGCAGGAGACCATCATGGCGCTTGCCGCGAAATACGTGTAGCCGTGCGTGATTTTGCATAGAGAGGAAGACCGGCAATGAAGAAGAAAAAATTGATCTGCGTGGTCATCGCGCTCGTCATACTGCTCGGCGGCGTGGTCATGGGCTACCTCGGCCTGCGCGGGCAGGGCGAATACAACCACGTTTCGGAGATGCTGGGCACCGGCAAGCCCGAGACCATCAACTACATCCAGGACCCCGCCCTGCTCACCGCCATCTCCTACGATCAGGACCCCGAGGCGCTGCGCGCCTTCATGGTGGGCGATCTGGGGCTTGACGAGGCGAGCGTGGACGCCGCCATCGAGGCCCGCCAGGTCTACGCCGAGAAGCAGGCCGAGTCCCAGGCGTTCGACACCTTCTCCGCCTACCTCAAGGAGCAGGACCCCACCCTCACCGACGAGGGCGTGCAGGACCTGATTAAGGACCGCGAGACCTCCGACCCGATGCGCGCGGAGATGCTCAAGCAGTCCGTGATGACCGAGCTGGGCATCGACGAGGCCGCCTATGAGGCGCTCGCCTCCGACACCGCCATCCTCGATCTGATGCGCGAAGGTCTGCCCAACCTGATGATCGGCGACCGCGAGAAGTTCGACGCCATCACCGCCGCCTGCGGCTGGACCA